>JANXWQ010000656.1 GCA_025351065.1 Chthoniobacter sp.
TGCATAAAGCTCAGGCCTTCACCCTCATTGAACTGCTCGTCGTGATCTCGATCATCGCGATTCTCGCCGGCATCGCCCTTCCCGTCTTCGGCGAAGTGAAAATCCGCGCCGAGCCGCACGCCCGCCGATGACCGGAATTTATTTTCGGCAACCGCACGAAGTTCGCGGGGCTTTGCGACAAAATGCACAAGCCCCGGGGAAACCCAGGGGCTTGTGCAGAAACGATCGTTGGCTTTGTCCTAGAGCTTCGGATTCAAAACCGGGTTGCCGGTTTTGCTGAACCAAGGAAGCGTCCCGTCGGTAGGAGCCTGGGAATCGCCCTCAAAGGCGTTCTTCAACGGCTCGGACTCGCTCCGTTTAACGTAGAGGCCCGTGCTGTGCAGGTTCTCGACCGTGCCGCTCGCATCGCAGCGAATGACAATGGCCTTTTTGCCTTTCCACAGGCCGCCGACGAGATTTTCGTCCTTGGTATACTTGACCGAAGTCGGACCGTCAAAACCGTCCGCAATCAAGGGCCAGCGGGAGTTGGAAGTGTCGTTCAAACCGCTCACGTAAGCCCAGTGGTTTTCGCCTGGCCCGAGGGGATTGGTGGTGGCGCCAGTAGTGGCCGTGCCCGCCTTCAGGCAGTATTTCGACTTGGCGATGATGAAGATGTTCTTATCTGGAAGATAGTCAGGTACGAGCGTTCCGAGCACGCTGTTGGAGTCATCGCCAGTCTTCGCTTCGGTCGGGGTCGTGGAGGAGCCCGCGGGGTAATCGGTGAAGTGCGGATAGATGCCGCTGAAATCGGTCGCGAAGATTTTGCACGCAGTGCCGATCTGTTTGGCGTTGGAGAGGGCTTTGGTCTGGTCGCCGCGGATTTTCACTTCGCCGAAGACGGGAAGGGCGATGCCGGCGAGAATCGCGATGATCGAGATCACGACGAGCAGTTCAATGAGGGTGAAGGCCTGAGCTTTATGCAGTTTCATGGTTGATTTTTAGTGAGATAAACTTTTTAAAGATTAGAGCGCAGGATCGAAATGGCAACTAAAATTTCCCTGCGACCCGAATTTTCTCGCTGCTTCGCGGCCGCGAGGAAACGCCCGGTGGCGTAGGCCGAGAGCTGCCCTTGGCCGAATTCCCGCTACGACGACGGAGAGTTTGAATAGCGGCCCCGTGGGCGTGGGCGCGACGGTGAGGAGCGCGACCGCGAAGCTGTGCAGCGCCAGCGCCAGCCGGATGACGAGCCACGCACTCATCCGCGCGACCGCGCGCCGCACCGGCTCACGCGCTCAGTCTCCCAGCAGCACGATGGGCCCGCCCGGCACCGGCGCACCGCCCGCGCGCTCGATGCTGATGGCAAATTTTTCCGCCGAGCGGATCAGATGCTCCGGCGTGAAGGCGACGCGCGCGATGCCGTCCGCACCCACGGGGACCACGCCGGCGCTGACCGGCTGCGGATACTTCGGGTCGATGATCCAGAGCTGGTAATCGCGGCCCGCCGCGATGCTCGGAAAGTTCGCCAGCTTCACAATGCCCTGCTGCTTTTCGGCGTCCCAGACCACGACCGCCACGCCTTTCGCGTAAGCTTCGTTTTGCGCCGCGAGCGTGGCGATTTTCACCTTCGCCAGCGCATCGCGTGTGCGCAGCGCCAGCGCCTCGCCGCGCAGGTCGCTCACTTGTTTGGAAAGTTCGTCGCGCTCCAACCAAAGCGCCGCCGTGGTGATGGCAAAGCCCGCCGCCACCGCCCACGGCAGGAAGCCGAGCGGCGCGGCGCGGCGCGGCACCGACTGCGAACCTTGTACCGGCGCGGCTTCCGCCTCGCCCCGCACGCCCGCCAGCACGCGTTCACGTAGTCCGGGCGGGAGCAGCACGGGCGGCGCAGCGTGGGCCAGCGCGGCGGCGGCGGCGCGGAGTTCGTCCACGAAAACGCGCAGCTCCGCATCAGCCTCCATGGCCGCCTCGAATGCTCCCGCGGCCGGCGCGTCGAGCGAGCCGAGCACGTAGTCCGCGGCGAAATCCTGCTGCGTTTCGTCGATCATGCGACCTCCTTCAAAACATCGCGCAGCTTCAGCAGCCCGCGGCGGATGCGCGCCTTGATGGTGCCCAGCGGCGTCTCAAGCTGCGCGGCGATCTGCTCATGCGTGAGCCCGCTGAAAAACGCCAGCTCCACCGCGCACTTTTGCTCCTCGGGAATCTGCGCCAGCGCCGCCCGCACCTGCGCGCCGTCATCGCGCCGCCCGGCCTCGCCGGCCGACACCTCATCGGCCTCGGCGAAATGCGCAAACTCGACCGTAGCCTTTTCCAAAGTGCGCTCCTGCCGCTGCCGCACGCGCAGCCGGTCGATGGCCTTGTTGCGCAGGATCATCACCGCCCAGGTGAAGGGGCTGCTGCGCGCCGCATCGTAGCCCGCCGCGCGCCGCCAGATGTGCGCAAAACCTTCCTGCAAAACGTCCTCCGCCTCCTTCTCGTCGTGCGTCATTTTCACAATCATGGAAAAAAGTCCGGGCGCGAAACGGTCGTAGAGCGCGGCGAAAGAGGCCTCGTCCCCGGCGGCGGTGCGGGCCAGCAGTTGCACGTCGAATTCGCGCTCGGCCTCCTTCCCCGTGCTCATGCGGGAAGTAAAAAGACGCGCGCCGCGGCAGGCGGAGCGGGAGGTTGAGGCGGAGGGTTCAAAGGCGGCGGAGAGTGCTGAGAACCAGCGCGGTTGGCAAGTGGCAAGCACATTCGTTTAGACGCCGCTGAGCCGCCCGCAGATGCAGCGCGCAGGCGGATTCCCGCGCGGCGCTCAGTACAGCGCGAGCGGATTCAATGCAAAATCCGGGAAGATTTTCCCGAGCCCCGCCTCCGGCGCACCATGCCGCAGCAGCACCGGCGCGAGCACGTTGCGGTAGTTATTCCAAACCGGCAGATCGCCGGGGCCGTCGAGCGTTTTCAGGCCCGGCCAGCCGCCGAGCACGCGCCCGCCTTGCACCCCGCCGCCCATAACGAACATCGCGCCGCCGCGACCGTGATCCGTGCCGAAGCTGGCATTCTCCGCCACGCGCCGGCCGAACTCCGTCATTACCACCACGCTCGTCGTCGCCATGCGCGCGCCGAGGTCCTGGCGGAAAGCGGCGAGGCCGTTCGCGAGCCGGCGCATCAGCGGCTCGATGCCCGTCTGCTGGACAAAGTGCGTGTCCCATCCGCCGAGGTCGATGCTCGCCGCGTCGAGCCCGAGGTTGCTTTTGATGAGCAGCGCAATCTGCCGCAAGCCCTGCGCGAAATCGTCCTTCTCGTCATAGCTCGCGCCATTGGCCGGCGCGGCTGTCGCGTCGATGGCCTCGATGCGGCGCAGCGCGTCAAATGTGCTCGCCGACGCGCTCCGCAACGCGCCCGTTTCCGCGCCGTAGAGCCGCTGCAGTTGGGTCGAAAATTTCGCCAGCGCTGCGATCTCATCGCGCTCCTGTTTCTCGCGCTTGCTGCGTTCGCCGCCGGACTCGCCCGGCTTTGGGCGAAAACGCTGGCGCAGCGAAAATTCATCGATCGAAGAAAGCGCCGCCGCACTCGGTGCGCCCGATAGCATTTCCGGCAGCGTGGCCCCGAGCGCCACCGCGCTCAGCGGCCCGTCCGGCTGCCCGCGCGTGCGCAGAAAACGCGCCAGCCAGCCGCCCGCCGCGAGCCCGCCGTGCTCCATCAGATCCTGCGCCTCAAAGTGCGAGCGCGTGTCGCTTTCACCACCCGCGCCGTGGGCGATGACGAGGTCGCCTTCCTTCCACGCCGCTTCGAGCGGGCGCAGCAGCGGGTGCAGGCCAAAGACGCCGTCGAGCCGCACCGCGTCGCGCTTTTTCACCGCGAGGCGCGGGCGGAATTTGTGGTAGTTGTCGTCCTCGACCGGCGCGACCAGCGTGAGCCCGTCCGCCGCGCCGCGGAGGAAGATGACGACCAGCGTGCGCGGGTCGTCGCGGGTCATGGAAAGATTGGCGGGCGGCGTCATGTCAGCAGCGTTGGAAGGCCGGCGCGGCGAGCAGCAGCGCGAGGCCGTCGCCGGATTTGAGAAAGGCGTCGCTTTCCTCAGGCGCGGGCTGCCGGCCCAGCACGGAAGCCATCAGCGCGGCCTCGCCGCCAAAATCGCGCGCCAGTTTTTCGCGCTCGATGCGCGTGCCGGGGATGCGGTTGTTCGCCAGCGCGACGGCAAATTTCCACCGCCACAGCAGCGTGG
>JANXWQ010000016.1 GCA_025351065.1 Chthoniobacter sp.
GCGCCACGGCGGCAGCCAGCGGTCGAGTGCGGCGAGGCTGCCGGTCACGAGGGTCAGCCGGATGTGGCTGGCGAATTCGCGCAGCACGTCGTCGATGCTCAGCAACTCGAAAAGTTTCACCGGCTCGCCGCTCCACAGCAGGTCGAGCTTCCCCGTGCGCGACCACGCTCGGCGGGGCGGGGCGAGGCGCATGTCCACATTGTCGGGAATCCAGCGGATGCGCGCGTGGTGCCCGGTGCAGGCGCGGGCGAGGTGTGAGGAATCGGCGATGAGCGCATCGGACTGCGCCGCCATCGCCACGGCCTGCCGCTGCTGCTCGGCGCTCGGGGCCATGTCGCGGTAGTAGAAGGCGCCTTCCGCCGGGGTGAAATAGTCCACGTTCACATCGAAGATCACACGCGTGCCTTTGGCGCGCAGCTCCTGCGCGAGCTGGCGCGATTCGTCGCTCATGCTTTTGAGAAAGACGACCGCGTTGTAGCGGCGGAGCGGGTGATACGAGCTGTAGCTGACGCCCTGCGCGGCGAGTTCGCGCGCGATCCAGCCGAAGCGCATCCGGCCCACGGAGGAACTGGTCTGGCAGCCGAGCAGCCATTCCCACGGACGGATTTTCCGCTGCGCCACGCTCGTCAGC
Organism: Chthoniobacter sp.; assembly: GCA_025351065.1. Lineage (GTDB taxonomy): Bacteria > Verrucomicrobiota > Verrucomicrobiia > Chthoniobacterales > Chthoniobacteraceae > Chthoniobacter. Next base: position 632 of record JANXWQ010000016.1, read on the forward strand.
GACGGCACGCGACCGTCGATGATGAAGCCGACTCGGAGCCGCCGGCTCATCGCGCGCGGCCCTCCACCACGCGCCGGCACGTCGCTTCCAGCCGTGTGGCGAAAGCGCCGATGCTGGCTTCGCTTTCCACAGTCGCGCGCGCGGCTGCGCCGATTTTTTCCGCGCCAGCGGGATCATCGAGCAGTCGGCGAACCCGCTCCGAGAGCGCTACGCTGTCGCCGGGTTCGGTGAGCAAAACATTGTCGCCATCGCGCATCATTGCCGACGACCACAGGCCGCGCGTGCGGGTGAGAACGACGGGGGTGCCGCAGGCCATCGCCTGGAGCGTGCTGCTTTGCCCGGAGGGCTGAAAGGTCTCGCGCAGCGGGGTGACGACGCAGCGCGCGCGCTGGTAGAGGTCGCGCAGTTCTTCGTCGGTGAACTCGCGGCTGCTGAGCGCGCCGCGCTGCACGGTGACATTCGGCGGGAGCGGCTCGCGCAGCTTGCGCGTGGTGATGATGCGGATCGGGGCGGGGACCGCTGGAGCCGCGTCGAGCAGGGTGGAGAAGTCGCGTTGCGGGTCGTTGCCGACTGAGAGCACGTAGTCGCCGCGCGCGCCGCCGGGCCGCCAGAATCCGGCATCGACGCCGAACTGGTTCACCGTGACCTGATCCTCGCGGAGTTTGAATTCATCGAGGAACGGGCGGTATTCGCCCTCGCCAAAAAGGATCGAGTGGCTGGCGTGAACGAGCGCGCGTTGCACGGTCAGGGCGAGCGGATTCAGGGGCTCGTTGATGACACCGCACCGGATCGCGACGATCGGCGGGCGCAGCTTTCCGCGCCGGGCAAACCAGCCAAGTGCCGAGGCGGTCTTCGCGCACATCGACACGACGCAGTCGAACGTGTTCAGCGGCTCGCAAAGCCCCCGCGCGACGCGCAGGTGGCGCGGCTCCATTTTCCCGAGCACCAGCTTCACGCCCGGCAGCGCATCGAGCCAACTGTGCTCGCCGTACGGGTCGATCTCGATGCACTCGACGTCGCCGCGCGCGGCCATTTCCAAAGCACCGTAGGCAAAATCCGTCGGTGCGCGGCCCGCGCGCATGTCGTCGAGGCGGACGAGCCGGCGCAGCAGCAGAAAGGCGATCCGCATCGGGTCACCGACTGACGAGCGACGCTTGCATCGCCTCGATGTATTCGAGGCACATGCGGTCGCCGGATGGCATTGTGGCCAGGAGCTGGCGCCTCAATTCCACGTAACGCTCGCGCGCTTCGAGCAGCGCCGTTTTCACGTCCGTGTCAAAGCCCACGCCGTAGCGCAGCCCGGCCTCGACCACGCCGCCGCCATCGCGGTGATAGACGAGTGGAAGCCCGCATTGCGCGCCTTCGACATGGTGCATGCCGCACGGCTCCCAGCGCGTGGCGGTGATGTAGAGATGTCCTTGGCGAATCAGCTCGCCGAGCTTGCGGCCCGCGGCGGGTGGAAAGGTGCGCGCGGCCCGCCAAGTGATCGTCTTCGGCCAGCGTCCAATGATCCACAGCTCGAAGCCCGGCAGCTTGCCGTCGGCGATCAGCGCATCGACTTGCTCATATACGTCGAAGCCTTTCAGCGGATTGTCCGACCAATGATGCGTGACCACACGCATCGGCTCGCTCTCTCGCCAGCGCGCCGCGCCGATGGGGTGGAAAAATTTCGCCGGTGCGCCGTTGTAAATGACGGTGTGCGGACGGGCGGAATCGAACCAGCGCTGCGTATGATAGTCGCGCAGCCATTCCGAGATGAAGACCGTGAGATCGGCCTGGGCATTGGCTCCGGCGAGCATCTTGTCCATCCAGTCGGTGCCTTTGCGCTGATCACATTCGTTCACCCGATGGATGATCTGCACCTGCGGATGCTTTTCCTTGAACGCCGCAATCTCGCGCAGCCCAAACGTCTTGAACTGCAAGTCCTCGCGCGGGTCGATGATCATGATCGCGTCCACGTCCGGGTGCAGATCGAAGCACACGCGCCAGCCGCGCGCGGTGAGAAAATCGCGGAGCTGCGAGACGAAGATGCTGCTCCCGCCCCACGGCCCGGACGTGGGGCGCATGCTGATGGCGAGGGTGGCGATGGGATGGCGGAAAAACATAGGCAGGTCAGGCGAAGGACTCGTACACGCCGCGCAGGATGGCGGCGGATTTGTCCCACGAAAAATCCGTGGCGCGTTGACGTCCGGCGGCGGCGAGCGCGGTGCGGGTGGCCGGTTCGAGCGAGCGGCGCATGGCGGTGGCGAGGGCGGCGGGGTCGTGCGGATCGAAGTAGAGCGCGGCTTCACCGGCGACCTCGCGGAAGACGGCGATGTCCGACGCGATAACCGGGCAGCCGCAGCCCATCGCCTCGATCACGGGCAGGCCGAAGCCTTCCGCGAGCGAAGGGAAAACGAACGCCGCGGCCCCGGCGTAGGCCACACGCAGCGCGTCGTCGGAGATGGCGGGCAGGAGCACCACGCGGTCTTCGAGGCGGTGCGTGATGAGGAGTTCGATCTCGTGCGTTTCCAACTCGGGCCGCCCGCCCGCGACCACGAGCGAGCCGCCCGTGTCACCCGCCACGGTGGCGAACGCGCGCAAAAGCGTGCTGAAATTTTTGTAGGTGCCGCGCCGTCCGACGTAGAGCCAGTAAGGCTGGCGGATTCGGTGCTTCGCGACGAACGCCGCGAGTTCGTCGGGCAGAGTGGGCGTGCGGGCGAAGAGTTCATTGCACGCGAGCGGCATGACCGTGACCTGCTCGGGGCGCACGCGGCAGAACTCGATGAGGTCGTTTTTCGTCGCTTCGGAAATCGCGATGAGCGCGTCGGCGCGCTGGATGCACGCGCGCTTTTTTTCGATCATGTGCGTGCTGCCGGTCACGCCGGGCAGGCGCTCGTGGTTGAAGTCGTACACGGTCACGACATTGCGCCGCGCAGGTGCGAGCGGGTCGGTGTAGTAGGTCGAGTGAAAGATGTCCGCGCCCACGCGGCGGGCCTGCCAGCGGCCAAGCGCGGTGAAGAAGGCGCGCGGCGGCAAGTCCCATTCGATGATGCGCCGGAGCCGCGGCGAGGCGGGCGCTCCGTGGCGGGAGCGGCCCGCGAGGTAGAGCGTGAAATCGAAGGTCGGGCATTGCGCGATGACGCGCCCGAGCGTTTCCCGCCAGACGCGGCTGACGCCGCCGTGCGCCTGTTTCAGCATGTGGCCGTCGATGAGGATTTTCATGCGTCGGAAATTTTGTGCGCGGTCACGTTCAGGCTCGTGCGCCGGCCTTCGAGTTCGTCGAAGCTGGCGTCGTGGATGAAGCCCATGTCGCGCGGATCCCACTCGGCAAAATCGCCGAATCCGCTTTGGCCGAGGCACCATTCGAGGAACGCGCGGTCGAACGCGCAGAGGTGGCGGTTCTGCGCATAGTCCTGCTCGCCGCAGATGCGCCCGAGCAGGCGCGGATAGAGCGGCATCACGCCTTCCGCGTGGATTTTTGCGACTGCGCCAAAGTCCGGCACGGCCACGCGGATGATGCCGCCGGGCTTGAGCATGCGGTGGAT
>JANXWQ010000019.1 GCA_025351065.1 Chthoniobacter sp.
CGGGGAGGTTCTGGCAGCGGGTGACGAAATCAATCGCCGCCGCCCAGTTGAGGTCTTTGCCGGCGGCGACTTCGGCGTTGGGCCGCGTAGCTTTGAAAGTGCGGATGGCTTCGAGCCCGACGAGGGTGTTGTCGAGGTCGGGATGCTGGCGGCTGGTGCCGGTCGGGCCGTAGCTGATGCCGCCGTCGAGCGCGGGATTGGTGAGCCCGCTGGCCTGCTGCCCGACGATGAAATCGTGCGCTGCTTTGATGAGCGGCTCGTCTTTCGGGTCGCCAGTATTGAGCAGCGCGAGGAGCGCGGTGGAGGTGTTGTAGTTTGAGAGACCCTTCGTGTAGATGCCGCCGTCGGGCTGCACATGGCTGCGGAGAAAGGCGTAGCCTTTGCGCATGAACTCGGGCTGCTCCTTCCCGTATCTGCCCGAGGGCTCGCGCTGAAAGGCGACGAGCGGGAGTGCAGTAAGCGCGGGATGGTTCGGGTCGGCGGCGCTCCATGAGCCGTCGTCCTTCTGCTGCGTTTTGAGAAAGGCGAGGCCCTTGTCGATGGCGAGCTGGATCTCGTTGCGGAGCGAAAGGTTCTTGCTGTCGCGCGGGATCGGGTCGTCTGCGGCGAGCAGCGCGGGCGCGAGCAGCGTCGCGGCGGCGAGAATGGCGATGGGCGTTTTCATGGCTTGGGTGCTGGGTTGGCGGGCGGGATGAGTTTGAAGATGATCTCGACGGGAGTGTTGACCGGCGGCACGGCTTTTTCGTTCACGCCCCACATCTGGTCGTTGTCACTACCCTTGCGCGGGTTGTTGAGCAAGGCGCTCGGGTTCGTGACCAGCGCGGCGAACGCGCCCTCGGTCTGCGCGAGGAAGCGGCCTTCGATGAGCAGCGATCCGTTGTAAGTCCACGGCCCATGCTCGACCGGCTTCTTCGTCACTTCGTTGAAAAGCCAGTCCTCGACCGGCACCGTTTTGTCCGTGTTGCCGTCGTGCCATTTCACCGAGATGAGGACGGTATCGCCTTTCAGTTTCGGCGCAGTTTTCAAATACTGGCCGTCAAGCTGCGCGGGCGCGGCCCCGGTGGTTTCGCCGCCGCCTTTGGCCCCGAGGAGGAGCATGGCAAAGTGGACATCGTTCGGCGAAACGTCGCTCACCAGCAGGCTTTCGTGGGTGCTGCCGCGCGGGGTGACGAGCAGGTATTCGAGCAGGCCGGCTTTCATGTTGAGCGTGCCAGGAAAAGTGAGGGTCAGCGCCTTTTGATCGAGCCGCAGCCGGCCAATCTCGAATACGCCGGGTGCAACTTCGCGCATCACCGGCATGGCGGGCGGCGGCTCCTGCGCGAGCGCGGCGGCGGTGAGGAAAAAGAGTGCGGCGAGTCGTTTCATCTTTGGAAAAAGTAACGCGGGTCGGCGGGGCGGGCGCGCGGAATGTGGCGCGGGCGCCAGCTTAGTTCGTGAGTTTTTTGGCGCGCTTTTTGGCGGGCTCGGGCGGTGCGGGCGGGAGGGCGTCGAGGCGTTTGGCGAGGGCTTCATCGCCGAGGGCGCGGATTTTTTCCACGACCGGCGGCGTGAGCGTGGCGCGGGGGAGTTTCTTCGCGGCGATGCTGTCGAGCAGCGCCGCGGCGTGGTGCGGGCGGGAGGCGAGGGCGGAAAAAAGCAGGCCGCGCTCGGGCTCGGCGAACGCCTGCGCCTGGGCGGTGAGGGCGGGCGTGTCGCGCGGGTCGTCGAGGCTGGTGAGGACGAGCGCGGCTGGGAAGCGCATGAGCAGGTCGGGAAAAAGCTGGGTGCAGGTTTCGCGGAGTGCGGGGGCTTTGGCGTCCATGAGCTGTTCGAGTGCGGCGCGGCGTTCGTCGGGGAGCATCTTCGGGTCGAGCACGGTGCGGCGGGCGTCGGCGATCTGCTGGCCGGCGGTGAAGATTTTGTCGAGGTCCACGAGCTGCGCGTGGAGATATTCGTCGGGCGTGTCGGTGAGCTTGGCGATGATCTGCTCCCACGCCACGGGCATGGGCGCGGACGCCGCTTTTTTCAAACCGTCGCTGAGTCCGCCGATGACCGCCGCCTGCAGCTCGGGCGAGCCGGCGAGCGCGCCGCCGAGGAGGACATCCACGGCCAGTGGCTCGCGGTCGATGGACTCGGCGAGGCGGTGCGCGATGCAGCGCACGGTGCCGGGGATTTTCGCCTTGCCGCCGAGCGTGGCGAGCAGGCCGGGATCGCTGTCGCCCAGCGGGTTCAGGCCGTACCAGAGCATGAGCGGGAGGTTGTGATCCTTCGCATCCTCCGCGTGCGAGGCGAGGCCGGTGAGAATCGGCCAGCGTTGCGCGACCGCGATGCGCTGTGCGGCGGATGCGAGGTAAAGCCGCACAACCGGCGAGGCATCGTCGCGCGCCATCGTCGCAAACTCCGCCAGTTCCGCCGCGCTCGGCGCACCGTCTTCGCACACGAGCTGGATCGTCCACGCACGCACATATTCCATCGGGCTCTTGAGCGTTTCCAGCGCGAGCGTTTCCGTGAGTCCCTGCGTGCCGTGCAGCGCCCAGAGCGCGCGCAGCTTGCGCGTCTCGTCGGGATTCTCGCGCAGCATTTTCGCCAGTGCCGCGTTGACCTCCGGCTTCGGCCCGCGCTCCGCGAGGATGCGCCGTGCATGCCGCACGTACCAGTCGTTTTCATTGAGCTGCATTTGCACGAGTTCCGCGTCGCTCGCCTTTTGCAAATCCACGCTCACCGGCTTCACTCCGTCATACACGATCTTGTAAATCCGCCCGTTCGTCCGGTCGGTGAACTCGCGCTGCTGATGACACGGCACCTTGTCATACCAGTCGTTTACAAAGACCGAGCCATCCGGCCCGTACTGCGGACTCAGCCCGCGATACCACGCATCCGGCGAAACCATGAAATCCATCTTCTTTTCCGCCCGCATCCCCGAGCCGTCGCGCGTGAGCTGCTCGCAGCGCAGCTTGTTCATGTGGATGTCGTTGAAGAAAAACGCATCGCGAAACTCCTTCGGCCACTGCCCGCCGAGATAGATCATCGCCCCGCAGTACGCGCGCTTCTCGTACTCGAAATTGGCAATCGTCTTGATGTCCTCATACGTGAACTTGTTCCAATGCTGCCCCGCCTGCCGCGTGTAGCGCGCGCCCTGGATGCACTGCCACATGTGCGGGATCACGCACGCCTCGAAAAACGCCTGCCCGCGGTCATCCCAATCCACGCCCCACTGGTTGCTCGCACCCTCCGCGTACAGCTCGAATTTTTTCTTCACCGGATGCC
>JANXWQ010000027.1 GCA_025351065.1 Chthoniobacter sp.
TTCACCGCGCGGCTGCGCACGCGGCTCGGGCCGGAAAAGGCGCGGCGCACGCTGCTCTTCGGCGAGATTTATTCCGGCAATCCGCAGACGGTCGGGCGCTACACGTACCGCGAGGATTTCGCGCAGAACAAAGCGCCGTGCCTCGACAGCGTGTTGAATTTCCAATCCTGCGATGCGACCCGCGAATGGCTCCGGTACAAGGATGGCGGCTTTGGCCCGGCCAAGGCGCTGGAAAAAATGCTACGCGATCTTTCGCCGGAGTCGGGCTTTTTCAATCCGACTCCGGGCCTCGACGGACTGCCCGCGCGAAGCAAGCTGGTGAACTTTGTGGAGAATCACGACGGACTGAATCGCTTCCGCGCGGCGGGCATCAGCGCCGTACAGAACACGCTCGCCAATGCGCTCATGCTCACGCTCGAAGGAATCCCGTGCCTTTACTACGGCACCGAAATCGCGCTCGAAGATGCCGACGGACGCATCGGGCACGATGGCGAAACCGGGCGGCGCACGCTGTGGCCGCGCGGCACGGACGCGCGCACGATGCTCGCGGCGGCGGACCGTTCGGCGCTGGTGCCGTTCAGCCGTCTGCGGCGCGAACTGCCGGCGCTGCGCGCGGGAAGCATTGCGACGCTGTGGGTGGACGGGCCGGGAGGCAGCGAGGATGACGGGATTTTTGCGTTCGCGCGCTATGTGGAAAAGGACGGCGCAATCGACACCGCGCAAACGGTGATCGTGGTCGGCAACGCCAACGGCGCACGGGCCGGGATGACGCGCGTGAACGAGCACGCGATGCCGCTGGCGGTCGGCGGACGCGCGCTGCTGGCAAAAGGGCAGACCCTGGAATGTGCGAACGCGCGGGCCGCGGAAAATCCCGCCGCGGTAGCCTGGCGCGAGGGCGTGCCGGAGGTCGTGCTGACGGTGCCGCCGCTTGGCTGCCGGATTTTCAAAGTGGTGAAAGCGCGATGAGCAAGGTGGTCATCGCGGGCTGCGGATTTGCAGGGCTGGCGACGGCGCGATCCTTTGCGGAAGTGGGCTGGGAGGTGGTCGGCATTACGCACTCGGGGGATTCGGCGGCGCTGCTGGGCGGCGAAAAATTTCCCGTCGTCGCGTGCGACATCACGGATCGCGCGGCGCTGGCGGCATGTGGGGAATTGCGCGGTGCGGAGGCGGTGGTGCATTGCGCGAGTTCCGGGCGCGGCGGGGCGGAGCAGTACCGCGCGGTATATCTCGGCGGGGCGCGGACGCTGAGCGAGGTGCTCACGCCGGGGACGTTGGTCTTCACGGGCAGCACGTCGGTGTATGCGCAGACGGATGGCGCGTGGGTGACGGAGGAAAGCGCCGCGAAACCGGATCGCGAGACGGGGCAGGTGCTGCGCGAGACGGAGGATTTTGTGCTGGCGCAAAACGGGATTGTCGTGCGTCTGGCGGGAATTTACGGGCCGGGGCGGTCGGTGCTGCTGCGGAAATTTTTTGCGGGCGAGGCGGTGATCGAGGGCGACGGGGCGAAGTGGATCAATCAGGTGCATCGCGACGACATCGCCACTGCGCTGGTGCAACTCGTCACGGAAAAGGCGCGCGGCATTTTCAATGTGAACGACGACGAGCCGCTGGCGCAGCGCGCGGTGTACGCATGGCTGGCGCGGCGTTTCGACAAACCGCTGCCACCGACCGGTGAACCCGACCTGAACCGCAAGCGCGGCTGGACGAACAAACGCGTGAGCAATGCGAAGCTGCGCGCGCTCGGCTGGGTGCCGCGGTATCCGTCGTTTTTTTCCGCGGTGGAAAATGATCGCGCGCTGCTCGCGGCGGCTACGGTGCGGTGAGGCGGGCGCGGAAGAAGCGGGCGGGCGCGTCGATGGGGCCGAGGAGGGTGCGCGTTTGCGGCATGGCGAAGAAGGCGGGCGCGTTGTCGGGGACATTCCAGGGCGACCACGTTTGCAGGTCGGTGCTGGACTCGATGACGAGGGCGCGATTGGCCGCCTGCGGAAAGTCGAGCCGGTAGCTGCCGCCGGCGATTTGCAGCGCGAGGGCGAAAGGCGGGTTGGCGGTTTGCGGTTCGGTGCGGAGGAGAAATTCGCGGAGGTTGCTGTCGCCGTCGCCGTCGGGATCGGCGGTGGGCGCGCCATTGCCCGTGGTGGTGCCAAATTTGGCGAGCTGCCATTCGGTGAGGTTTTGGCGGGCGGGCAGGTCGAGCGTGATCCAGTCGGCAAGGAGCTGCTCGGCCACGAGGTCGCGCTCACTGGTGGCGAGCGGCGGCATGCGGTTGACGCCGTTGCCTTGCAGCCTTTTCAAAATCATCGAGTGCGCCGTGTCGCCGGACACGGCCCAGCGGAGCAGGGGATCGCCGAGGTTGTTCACGAGCGCGCCGTTGATGAGCGCGGCGCTGTCGGTCGGCGTGGTCGGGCGCGCATCCCAGTTGCCGACGGACGCGCCGCCGGGCTGGTGGCATTGCCCGCAGTTCGCGGCGAGGTAGGAGCGGACGCGCGACTCGAGGCTGCGCGTGGTGTCGCTGGCGGGCGCGAGCGCGGGGAGCACATTGATGCCGGTGACGAGCGAGGTGAAATAGCCCGCGCCTGCCAGCGCGGCGATTTGGTTTTGCGACTGCGCGCCGTAGGGGTGCGCGCGGTTCATCTGCCGCGTGTTAAAGCTGAGCGCGAAGCCCGCGACGGGCGTGTGGCAGATGCGACATTCGCTGCGGCTCGGGTAGCGCCAGGTCTGCGCGGGGCTGCTGCCCGCGACGGTCTCGCTGAGCCCGTCCTCGGCCACGAGATCGGCGTCGCTTTGGTCCGCGCGCCATTTGTAGCTGAGGCCGTAAACGTCCGTCGCCGTCTTCACGAGCAGGCGCGTTTCGAGTTTGCGCCGCGTCGCGGAAACGCCGCGCGTCGTGTCGAAATCGAAATGTTTCACCCAGACCATGCCGGTCGGCAGCGTCCAGTTTCCATCGGCGGAAAAGCCCACGGTGTCCGCTGTATTCTTGATCGCGAACCAGCGCGACTTCACCGCGTAGTCGCTCCAAAAGGTGACGTTCGGATCGTATGGCACGACGCCCGCGTTCGGCGTGAGCGTCGCGAGGTTGGAAAAAATTCCGGTTTGCGAAAGCAGTGCGGGCGGCGCGGTGCCGGTGGTGCCGCTGCGCGCGAGCCGCCGCACCTGGCTGTTGCCGAAGCTGCAAAACAGTGCGTCGCCATTCCGCGGATCGGTGCCGATGGCCACGATGCCGGAGTCCGTGGCAATGCGCGTGCAGGTCCACGTCGGCGTCGCGGGCGTAAGCGTCCAGATGTTGCTCGTGCCGTTGTCGGAGAAAAGATACGCGCCGTAGAGTTCGCTGAATTTCGTGCCGCGATAGACGATGCCGCCGATGACCGCGTTGCCCTGGAGCGCGCCGGTGCCGTGCGTGTATTCGTAGATGGGCGGGTTTGGCGCGTAGCCCGGCGGCTCGGCGCTCGGCGCGTTGAACGGCGGGTGCGGGTGCAGCCCCTCGCGCCAGCTCCAGCCGCCGTTGAAACCCGCCGTGACGATGTCCACTTCCTCGTAGGTATTCTGGCCCACGTCGCCGACGAACAGCCGCCCGGTGGGCGCGTCGAAACTCATGCGAAACGGATTGCGAAAACCCGTCGCCCAAATCTCCGTGCGCACCGCGCTGCTTGGGAAAGTGTAGCCGTTGTAAATGCTGTTGCCGCTTCCATCCACGGCGAGATTCACAAATGGGTTATCCGCGGGAACCTTGTAACTGCCGGGGTTCACAGCCGACGGCACGCCCGTCGAGTTGGCCTGGGTGTGGGCGTTTGGCGTAAGATTCGCGGCGTTTAGATCCACGTCGAGCCGCAGGATCGCGGAGAAAAAATCGCGGGCGATGCGGCGTCCGTTGTCGAACTGGTCGTCCTGATTTCCCTCATCGCCGAGCGCCACGTAGAGGTAGCCGTCCGGCCCGAAGGCGAGGTCGCCCCCGTTGTGATTGCTGGCCTCGTCGCGCTGCGTGATGAGCGGCAAATGCGTGGCCGTGTTCGCCGTCGTGGCCGCATTGAAATTTCCCGCCGTTCCCACCGCTTGAAACCGCGCGACGCGCTCGTGCCGCTGGCTGCTGATGTTCACGCTGTAGAAGACGTAGAAGTATCCGTTCTGATTGTAGTTTGGGTGAAACGCGACGCTGAGCAGCCCGCACTCGCCGTCGGTCGCGAGCGCCACACCCTGCGCGGTGAGGTACGCGGAGAGGTTGAGAAACGTGGTTTGCGTCATCGTGTCGAGATTCACGAGTTGGATGCCGGCGTTGCGCTGCACCACGAAGAGCCGGTTCGTCACGCCCGGTAGGGCGGCGACTTTGATCGGCGAGCTGAAGGTGAGCGCGCCGAGCGCATTTTCCGTGACGTAGCCGCTGGCGACGGGGAGATCGGCGGGGAGCGTGATGGTGCTGTTTGCCACGCGCGCGAGTTGGGCGGCGGCGAGCACGGGGAGCAAAAGCGCGCCCGCGAAAAGGGAGGAAAAACGGCGAGACATGGCGCGGCGAAAGTAAGCGCAAACCCCCGCCGGGCAAACGCCGGGCCTTGTGAAAATACCGCGGGGCTGGCAGCGTGCGCGCATGTCCCGCCTCCGCTTTCTCATCCTCCTCCTCGCTGCTCTCACTCCCTCTGCGCAGGCGGTGGATAAGTGGCTTTACTACCCGACCAATCTCCTGCCCGAGGAAAACATCCCGAAGCTGGAGGCCGTCTGGAAGCGGGCCGCGGCGGCGGGTTACACGAAGGTGCTGCTGGCGGATTCCAAGTTCGCGCACCTTGAGGAAATGGGCGGGCCGAACTTTCCGAAGTATTTCCCGCACATCGAGCAGGTGAAGAAAATCGCCGCTGAGCTGAAGCTGGAAATCGTGCCCGCGCTTTTTTCGGTGGGCTACTCGAACGACCTGCTCGGGCTCGACCCGAATCTCATCGAAGCCATTCCGGTGAAGGCCGTGCCGCTGGTGGTGCAGGGCGGGGTCGCGCACGTCGAGGATGCCGCCGCGCCCACGTTGCCGGCGGACTTTTCCAAGCCGAAGGAATGGTCGTGGAAGGACGACAAATTCGTGGCCGAGGGCGGCGTGCTCCGGGTCGTGGAGGCCGGCGGGGCGGTCGTGCGCGTGGTCAAAAAGATCGCGGTGCAGCCGTGGCGGCAGTATCATGTTTCGGTGAAGATCAAGACGGCGGACTTTCACGGCCAGCCGGAGATCAAGGTGCTCGTGGAGGGCGGCGCGGACCTCCAATGGAACTTCCTCGGCACCAAGCCGACGCAGGACTGGATGGTGCATCACGCGGTTTTCAATTCGCGGGAGTTCACCGAATGCAGCATCTATTTCGGCGTGTGGGGCGCGGGGAAGGGGACGCTCGAGCTGAGCGAGCCGAAGCTGGAGGAGGTGGCGTTTTTGAACATGACGCGCCGGCCCGGCACTTCGCTCACCGTTACCACGGCGGACGGCAAGCCGCTCGCGGAAGGCCGCGATTTCGAACCGCTCACCGACCCGCTGCTCGGCGCAAAACCCTGGCGCGGTGAGTACGATACTTTTCACCAGCCGCCCGTGCTGAAAACCAAGCTGCCCGACGGCACGCGGCTGCTCGCCAGCTACAGCCACGGCGCGACCGTCTATGACCATCAGGCCACCATCTGCATGAGCGAACCCAAGACCTACGCACTGCTGCGCGACCAGGCGCAGCGCATGCACAAGGCGTGGGGCGCGAAGGCTTACATGATGTCGCACGACGAAATCCGCGTGATGAACTGGTGCGCCGCCTGCACCGCGCGGCACCTCACGCCCGGCCAGATGCTCGCCGACAATGTGAAGCGCTGCGCCGCCATCCTGCGCGAGATTAATCCCGGCGGGCGCATCTACACTTGGAACGACATGTTTGACCCGCACCACAACGCCGTGAAAGGCCCCTACTACCTCGTCAACGGCCCGCTCACCGGCGCATGGGATGGGCTCGACCGCGACATCAACATCATGCAGTGGAATTTCGACAAGCGCGCCGAGAGCCTGAAATTCTTCTCCGACCGCGGGGAAAAGCAGGTCATCGCCGGCTACTACGACAGCGACCCCGCGCATGTCGCCGAATGGCTGGCGGCGGCGAAAGCCGTGCCCGGCAGCGTGACCGGGGTGATGTACACCACCTGGCA
>JANXWQ010000030.1 GCA_025351065.1 Chthoniobacter sp.
TCGTTCCCAAGATCGTAGTGCTCGGCGATGTTGCGACGGGCGGTGGCGACGCTATTTGGCCGGAGCAGGTGGAGCGCGCGGTTGTAGTGTTTGAGCAGGTTGAGCGCGACTTTGCCGGTCTTGGAGCCGGACATGGCGGGCGAGCTTTCGACATTCAAAATGGCCCACGCGATGACCCGCTCAATGCTGTCCGTTTCCCAATCCCCATCGACGTAGCTTTCGCCAAAACCCACGTCGCCAAAGAGCACGCATTTTTGGAAAAACGCCGCGTCGAGCACGCGGAGGGTGGCGCTCGTTTCCGCCCCGAGAGTGCCGAAGGTGCGGGTCTCGCCGCTGGGCAATTCGAGGCGCAGACAGCCGGCGGTCATCTTGCCGAGCGCATCGAGGACGAGGCGCTGGTAGAGACCGCTGCGGCGCGGCGTGTCGAGGGCGAGGACTGCGGACTGGGTGGCGGCGGTGTCGTTCATGGAGTTTTTCCGGCGATGGATGCGTGGGGATTGAAGACCCCGCGCTGGAGTTCGGGGTGCGCGGCCTTGCGGTGAAAAGGGAGCCGTTTCGCCCACAGCAAAAGCGCATGCCAGTGGATGAGGCCGATCACGCGCAACGTGATGAGCGGATACTTCAGCGTGAACCACGCGAGCCGTGCGGCGGTGAGCGGGACGCGGTCACCGGTGAGCGCGGTGACGAGCACGCACTGCTCGCCGTCGCGGTCGTCGATGTGGATGTCGAGGCGCTCGCTGGGAACGCGGAGTTTGAAGTCGAAGGCGAGATCGAGGGCGGAAAATGGGGAGACGTAGAAGTGCTTCGGTGTGGTGAGGCGGAAGGCGTTTTCGCCGGACGGCTCACAGAACAGGTAGGGCTTCATCTCCCGGAAGGTGTTGCCGACTTGCACAACGGCACAGAGCGGGGTGCCCGCGGCGTCGGCGCAGAAGTAGAAGGAGATGGGATTGAAGATGTAGCCAAACACGCGGGGCAAAGTGACGAGCGTTATCCGTCCACCGACGGGGAAGCGGATGCCGTTTTGCGCGAGATATCCGACGAGGTTTTCCTTCACCGAGGCGCGCTCGAAGCCGGGGAGAGTGAGATGATCGCGGTCGCGGAATTCGTAGAGGTTGCGGCGGTTGCGGCTGAGGAAGGGGATGCGCGCGGCGAGGTCGTCGATTTCATCCAGGTCGAGCGCGAGCATGAAAATGCGGTAGCGGAAGTGGTGCTCTTTGGGGGAGAGGCGGTGGTGCATGACGCTGCATTCGTAGAGGCAGGAGTTCATGCCCAGATGGGTTCTCCGGTGATGGCGCGGGCGCAGTCGAGGGCACTGGTGAAGCCGTCTTCGTGGAAACCGTATTTGAACCATGCGCCCGCAAAGTAAGTGTTCTGGCTGGTTGCGAGGCGGTTGAGCTGCGGGAGTTCCTTTTGCGCGGCGGTGGTGGCGAGGTTGAAAATGGGGTGCTCGTAGTCGATGCACCGCAGCACACGGTCGGGCGTGATGCGGTCGTGGCAGTTGAGCGAGACGAAATAGTTTTCGCGGCGCGAGACGCCTTGGAGGCGGTTCATCCAGTAGTGCGTGGTGGGCAGCACGGTGCCGTCGGGCGCGGGGTCGAGGCGGTAGTTCCAACTCGCCCAGCAGCGGCGGGTGCGGGGCATGAAAGACGGGTCGGTGTGCAGCGTGGCGGTGTTCGGCTGGTATTTGAATTCGCGGAGCAGGCGCGTTTCGAGGTCGGTGGGATCGGCGAGCAGCACGAGCGCCTGGTCGCCGTGGCAGGCGAGGATCACTTTGTCGAACTCACGCGCCGAGCCGTCGGCGGCGATGACTTTCGCTTTTGCAGCCGTGCGCTCCACGCGCACGGCTTTGCTTTTCAACTGCACGCGGTCGCGAAAGGGCGCGGTGATTTTCGTGACGTACGACTTTGCGCCATTCACGACGGTGAACCACGGGTGCTGCGTGTGCAGGCCGAGGAAGCCGTGGTTGTGCCAGAAACGAAGGAGCGTCAGCGCGGGGAAGTCGAGCATCAGCGCGGGTGGCGTGCTCCAGACGGCGCTGCTCATCGGCACGAGGTAGAGGTGCAGCATGTCGTCGCCGTAGCCACGCTCGGCCACGTAGTCGCGCAGGCTGTGGTGCCCCCATTTTTCATCGGTGAGCGCGGGGACGGCCTCGGCGTTGAAGCGATTGATCGCCGCGAGCATGCGCCAGTAGCGCGGGCGGAGGAGATTGCGGCGCTGGCCGAAAAGGAGGCTCAGGCTGCCGCCGTTATATTCGAGTCCGGTGGGCGTGTGCTGCACGCTGAAGGACATTTCCGTCGCCTTCGTTTCGACGCCGAGTTCGCGAAAAAGCCGCGTGACGTTCGGGTAGGTGACGTGGTTGAAAACCATGAAGCCGGTGTCGATGGGTACGGCCCTCCCCTGCTCCTCCACGGTGATCGTGTTCGTGTGGCCGCCAGCGTAGTCGTGCTGCTCGTAGAGCGTGAGGTCATAGCGCGCGTGGAGAAAATGTGCGCAGCCGAGCCCGGCGATGCCGGTGCCGATAATGGCTAGCGATTTCACGGCCGGATTTTGGTCCACGAAAAACACGGAAAGTCCCGAAAGGGATTCCGCAGTTTCGTGACTTCCCGTGTTTTTCGTGGACTCATTTTTTCACGCGGCATCGGCACCGGCGGGCTCTCGGCGCGCTTCCGCGTAAATGCTGGCCGGCACGGGTTTCAGATCCCAGATGATCCCGGCCCAGGACAGCGCCTTGAGCGCGTAGTAGGTCACGTCGATTTCCCACCAGTAAAAGCCCTGCCGCGCCGTGCCCATGTAGCGGTGGTGGTTGTTGTGCCAGCCTTCGCCAAGGGTGATGAGCGCGAGCGCGAGGCTGTTGCGGCTGTCGTCGTCCGTGGCGAACCGGCGCGAGCCGAAGACGTGGGCGAGCGAGTTGATGAAAAGCGTGCCGTGCAGCAGCACGACGGTGCTGACGAAAAAGCCCCAGACGAAAAGCTGCCCGCCCGAGGTGCCGAGGCCCGGCGCGAGCCAGCGGAGCGTTTCGCCGACGGCGAAAAGGAGCGCGCCGAAAATCGCGGGGACGACGAGATCGAAGCGGTTGAGGAAAACGAGTTCGGGATACTTCGCGAGGTCGCGGATGGCGTCATAGTTCGTCGGGAAATTCTTGCTGCTCGTCATCCAGCCGATGTGCGCCCACCAGAATCCGCTCAGCCCAGGCGAATGGACATCGTGCTCCTGGTCGGCGTGCTTGTGGTGATGCCGATGCACCGCCGCCCACCACAGCGCGCCGCGCTGCACCGAGGTATTGCCGAGCACGGCAAAGGCAAACTGCATGGCGCGCGACGTGTGGAAAGTGCGATGCGAAAAGTAGCGGTGGTAAAAGCCGGTGATGGCAAACATCCGCACGAAATATAGCGCAGCCGCCACCGCCACGGCCGTCCAACTCCAGCCGGCAAAAAAGACCGCAAGACAGCCGACGTGCAAGAAAAGAAACGGCAGGCAGCGCCGCCACTCAAAGCGGTCGGGCCGCTCGCGCACGGCTTGCGCGCCTTCGGGAAAATGGTCGGAGTCGAACCACTGGCGGATGGTAACGAGGATGCGGGCGAGGATTGTTTTGGCCACGGTCAATGATGCGCCCGCCAGTGCGCCGCGGATGCGGCCAGCGGCGCGGGAAGCTGCGGCACTTTGGCAAACTTCGCCGGGTCATAACCCTGCGCGGCCAGCCGTTTGAGGATCGCCGCATAGGTCGCGTCGGGCAGCGTTTTTTCGCGCGCCATGATCCAGCCGTAGTTGCGCGAGGGATGCCCGACGACCGTCCAGCGGTAGTCGGGATCGAGGTCGAGGATGAGGTATTTTGTGCTGATGATTTTGAAGAAAACGACCCGCCATTCCGCGCTTGTCTTCGGATCGAAAACGCGGGCGACGGCGTGCACCTGCTTCTGCGGCGCGTCGAAGGATTTCTTCCGGTAGGTGAAGGTGTTCGCGATCTTGCCGTCGGGCTGCAGGCGGTAGCCTTCGATGGAATCGACGCAGCCTTTTTCCGCAAAATACGGGATGTTGGCGATAACCCGCCAGTCGCCCATGTAGCGCGCGAGATCGACATGCGGGACGGTGCGGAGCGGCTGGCTGGTTTTGGCTTTCATCGCGGGAGTGGAGGCGGCGCAGAGCGGGCTGGCGAAAAGTGCAGACGCGCAGATGAGAAAGAGGATACTGCTGAGGTTCATGCAAGGGCGGAGATCGCCGTCTATTCGCACCACACCCGCTGTCGAGATGCAACCGTTTGAGCGCCGCGGCCTTTCGGCTAAGGTTCCGCCGCCGCCGGCATTACCCCGACGCCTTTCCATGAAGTCTGTTTTCTCCCACCTCCTCGCGCTCGCCGCCCTGCCGCTGGCGGCGCGCGGCGCGGTGCAACCCGCGGTAGATTTCAACCGCGACATCCGCCCGATCTTTTCGGAGAACTGCTATACCTGTCACGGGCCCGACACGAACAAACGCAAGGCCGGGCTGCGATTGGATCAAAAGGAATCCGCCTTCGGCAAAGCGGAGTCGGGCGAGGTGCCGGTCACGCCGGGCGAACCGGAGAAAAGCGAGGTCATCCGCCGCCTCACCACGAACGACCCGGACGACGTGATGCCGCCGCCGAAGGAGCACAAAAAGCTCAAGCCCGCGCAGGTGGAACTGCTGCGCCAGTGGATCAAGTCCGGCGCGAAATGGGACGGACACTGGGCCTTTCAGCCGGTGAAGCCCGTGGTGCCGCCGGAGATCCACAACACGGGCCCGGACATTCGCAATGCCATCGACGTCTTCATCCTCGCGCGGCTGGAAAAAGAAAGGCTCGCGCTTTCGCCGGAGGCGGAAAAAGCGGTGCTTATCCGGCGCCTGTCGCTCGATCTCACGGGGCTGCCGCCGACGCTTGCAGAGGTGGAAGCCTTCCTCGCCGACGCTGCGCCGAAAGCCTACGAGAAAGTCGTGGACCGCCTGCTGGCCTCGCCCCATTTCGGCGAGCGCCTGGCCGTGCCGTGGCTCGACCTGGCGCGCTACGGCGACACCAGCGGCTATCACAACGACTCGCTGCGCGACATGTGGCTGTGGCGCGAGTGGGTCATCAATGCGTTCAACGCCAACATGCCGTTCAGCGAGTTCACCATCGAGCAACTCGCAGGCGATCTTTTGCCGCAGGCGACCATCGCGCAGCAGGTCGCGTCCGGCTTTCATCGCAACGTGATGACGAGCGACGAGGGCGGGCTCATCGACGAGGAATATCTCAACCTCTACGTCGTCGATCGCGTGGCCACGACCGGTGTGACCTGGCTCGGCCTCACCGTGGGCTGCGCGCAGTGCCACGACCACAAATACGACCCGCTCAAGCAGCGCGAGTTCTACCAGCTCTACTCCTTTTTCAACAATGTGCCCGAGACTGGCAAAGACGGCGTGCGCGACCGGAATCCGAAGCCCTTTCTCGCCGTCCCCTCGCCCGAGCAGACGGCGCGGCTCGCGAAATTCGACACCGACCTCGCCGCGGCGCAGCACGCCGAGGAGGAGCTGGCGAAGACCCTCGACGCCCGCCAGCTCGAGTGGGAAAAGCAGACCGCCGCGACCGTGGCGAAAGGCGAGCCCGGCGGACAGTCCGTGCGCTTCCCGCTCGACGCGGACGGAGCGGCGGTCACCGACAGCGGGCAGAAGCTCGAGGGCGTGGTGAAAGGCGAGGGCACGTTCACCGACGGCGCGGTGGACAAAAGTTTCCGCGTCGTGGCAAACGGCTGGATCGAGTACGGGGACAAGTTCGGGTTTGAAAAGGATCAGCCCTTCACCGCCGCCGCGTGGCTGCGTTTGAAACCGCAGGGCGGCTCGCCTTTTGGCAAAATGGAAAACGCCGGCAACACGCGCGGGTGGGATGTGGAATTTCACGGCACGCGCCCGAGCTTCCACCTCATCAACCAATGGCCCGGCAACGCCATCCATGTGCAGGGCGAGCGCGACCTGCCGCAGGACACCTTCCTCCATTTCGCCGTGACCTACGACGGCTCGGGCAAGGCGGCGGGCGTGAAACTTTACGTCAACGGCGAGCTGGAAAAATCGTCGGTGCAAATCGACAAGCTCACCGACACGATCAAAACGCCCGAGCCGTTCAGCATCGGGCGGCGCGGCGCGGCGGGTTCGCCATTCACCGGGCGCGTGGATGACCTGCGCATCTACGGACGGGCGCTGGCAGGCGGCGAGGTCGCACAGCTCGGCGGCGCACCCACGCTCCAGCTCGTGAAAATTCCCGCCGAGCAGCGCACGCCGGAGCAGAAGGCCGGGCTGCAAAAATTCTTCCGCGACACCTACGCGGCGGACTTCATTGCCGCGCAGAAAAAGAACGCGGACTTGAAAAAAGAGCGCGGCGATTTCGAGCGCACCGTGCCGAACACGATGGTCATGGCCGAGCTGGAAAAGCCGCGCGACAGCTTCATCAAAATGCGCGGCCAGTACGACCAGAACGGCGAGAAGGTCACGCCCGCCGCGCCCGCCTTTCTCCCCGCGCTCGCCGCCGCGCCGGCGGACGGCAAACGCTACACGCGGCTCGATCTCGCTCGCTGGCTCGTCGCGCCCGAGCAGCCGCTCACCGCCCGCGTGACGGTGAACCGTTTTTGGAAAATGCTCTTCGGCACCGGGCTGGTGAAAACGGTCAACGACTTCGGCTCGCAAGGCGAATGGCCGAGCCATCCCGAGTTGCTCGACTGGCTCGCCGGAGACTTCATGCGCGACTGGGACGTGAAGCGCGCGCTCAAGCAAATGGCCATGTCCGCGACCTACCGCCAGACCGCGAAGGTCACGCCGCAGCTCCTCGAAAAGGACAGCGAAAACCGCCTGCTCGCCCGCGGCCCGCGCCAGCGCCTCGACGCCGAGTTTCTGCGCGACAACGCGCTCGCCGTCGCCGGCATTTTGAACCCCGCGCTCGGCGGCAAAAGCATCAAGCCCGCGCAGCCCGCCGGGACGTGGGAGATCAACGAAATGAGCGGCTACAGCTACGACAAATCGAAGGGCGACGACCTCTACCGGCGCGGCCTCTACGTCTATTGGCGGCGCTCCACGGTCTATCCGTCCTTCATCACGCTCGATGCGCCGACGCGCGAATTTTGCAGCGCCCAGCGCGCCCGCACCAGCACGCCGCTGCAATCCCTCGTGCTGATGAACGACCCCGTCTTCGTCGAAGCCGCCCGCGCCTTCGCCCAGCGCATTTTGAAAGAAGGCGGCTCCGATGACACCGCGCGGCTCCGCTTCGCCTGGCGCACCGCGCTCGCCCGGCCCGCGACGGAAAAAGAATCCGCCATCCTCGCGCAAACGCTGGTCACTCAACTCGCCACCTACGCCGCCGACAAATCTGCCGCCGCCGCGCTCGTGAAAGTCGGCGACCTCGCGAAGCCCGCCGACCTCGACGACAGCCAGCTCGCCGCGTGGACGGCAGTCGCCAATGTCCTGCTGAATTTGAACGAGACGATCACGAACTGACGTTCGCGCGTTGCTACGCCCCGCTCACTTCACCCCGGCCACTTGGAAGCCCTCGGCCTCCAGCACGGCGCGGATTTTGGCCGGCTGGTCGCCTTGGATTTCGATGGTGCGATCCTTCACCGCGCCGCCGCAGCCACAACCGGCGCGGATTTTTTTGGCGATGGTCTCGATGACCGACACCGGCAGGTGCGTGGCGAAATCGTGAATGACGATGACCGTCTTCCCGCCGCGTCGCGCCGTCTCGCGGCGCAGGACGACGCGCCCCATTTTCCACACAGCCTGCGGGCACTCCGCCGCGGGCGCGGGCTCCGGCCCGGCGGGCAGGCCGGCGAGGTCGAGGCGGGAAAAGGCGGCGTTCAGGCCGGCGCGCGGCGACTGGGCGGCGTTGGTACCGAGGCGTTTCTTTTCTTCGCGGGGCATGGGTCGGAGGAGGATCGAGGGGCGGCGAGCAAAGCAAAACCGGGCGGCGTTTCCAAGCGGGACTTGGCCGCAATTATCCGGCGCGCATCCTGGCGGAAGGGGCGTAACTTGGCGTTATGAAAACCGTCACTCTCACCTTCCCAGAATTGTTCCTGCTCGTCGCCACGCGCGCCATGCTGGGTGCGGGCATCGCGCTGCTCCTCGCCCGCCGGCTCAGCGATACGCAGCGCGAAACGACGGGCACCCTCCTCACCGCCATCGGCGTGCTCACCACCGTGCCACCCGCCTTCGAGGTGCTGGGCAAAAGCTCGCGCGAGTGAGGGTGGCGGCGTCTGCCAATCGACTGATACAAACCGACCCGACTCGCATCCGAACTGCGGAAGACTTCTTTCATGGCTTCCAATCACTATCCGGTTTCGGAGACAGTCACTATCCAATCACCGCTTTGATAGTCCTCGTAATTCATATATAACGGCCCAAGGTCGCGTCTC
>JANXWQ010000039.1 GCA_025351065.1 Chthoniobacter sp.
TCTGCCTCGGCACGCTGATGGTGCGCTCGAAGCTCCGCTTTGCCCAGCCGCAGGGCGTGGGCGTGCCGAATGTGCAGCCGCTCGACGGCGTCTGCCTCCCCACCGTGGAGCAGGCGCAGGAGCAGGAAAGCGCAGCCGCGTAGGCCGCCGGGCGCGTCTGTGAAACCCTTCCGCAATCTCGCCGCGACCCGCACGCCCGACGGGTCAAACTTCACCCTGCACGAGCACGACGGCGATTTTTTTCTGAAGCTCAACGGGCGGCAGCTCATGAGCACCACCTCCACGACTTCCGAGCTGCTGCTCGCGCAACTGCCGTGCTAGGGGCTGCGCGGGCGGGCCGACGCCTGCGTGCTCATCGGCGGCCTCGGGCTCGGCTACAGCCTCCAGCGCGTGCTCGCCCTCACGGGCAAACATGCCAGCGTGCAAGTCGCCGAACTGCTCCCCGAAGTCGTCGCGTGGAACCGCGAATTTCTCCACGCGGTCAACGGCGCACTGCTCGACGACCCGCGGGTCAAAGTCATCACCGGCGATGTCTTCGAAGTCATCCGCCGCGCCCCGCCCTCCAGCTACGACGCCATCCTCCTCGATGTCGATAACGGCCCCACCTCCTTCGTGCAGCCAAAGAACTCCCGCCTCTACGACCGCCATGGCTTCAACCTCATCGCCCGCTCCCTCAAGCCCGGCGGCAAAGTCGCCTTCTGGAGCGCGTGCGAAGAACCCGGCTTCATCAACAGCCTGGAGCGTTCCGGTTTCAAAACCGAAGCCGTGCCCGCCAAGGCGCACAAGCGCGCCAAACGCTGCGCTCACGTCATCTACCTCGCCGAGCGCCACCGGGTCGCGAAGCCCGCGCCGGGCTCAGCCGCCTGAGCTGCCAATCTGCGGGCGCTGGGTCTGCGGGAGCAGCCAGCGTGGCGTGCGTAGTCCCTCTGGCTACCAAGTTGCACTTGGGAGCGAGAGGGAAACCTGACGATGCCTAATCCGACGCCGAAACACCAAGCCACCGTCTCACGGCTGGCAAATCTCGCACGGCCGTTTGCCCGCGGCACGGGCCTCGGCCTTGATGAGGTACCCTTTCAAATTCCAGACTCTGAAGTTTTGAGACGCCACCGGACGCGCGCAAAAACCAAGCGCGAGGTGCCGCGTGAGTTCGCGCCGGCCACAGCGCGGCTCACGGGCGCGTGACTTCGAGGCGGAGGAATTTTTTCGGGTCGGGCGCGATGAGGACTTTCGCTTTCAGCGTCTGCAGCGTGCCGTCGTCGCCGAGCAGGTCGGGCGCGGCGGTCGCGCTCCAGCCGCTCAAATCGGTGGCCCAGACCGCGCGCAGCGTGATGTCGGTCGCTGCTTTGGCGCGGGTGTAGGTGAGCGTCAGGTACGCGCCCTCGATGACGGGCGCGGGGACGCCGGCGGCGTTGAAGGCGTTTGGATTCAGGCCGAGCGCGTACTCCATGAGATTCACGAGGCCGTCTTTGTCCACGTCCACGAAATCGCCGGAGATGGCCGCGCTGCCAGCGTTCGCGCCGAACTGGAGATTGCGCCAGACGACGATGGGCGCGAAGGGCGTCCACGTCAGATTCACCGCGGTCGCGGTCTGCGCGAGAGCCAAGGTGCCGTAGTTCGACGCGATGTGGCTGGCGGGGTCATTCGTCACGGTGCCGATGGCGAAAGTGCCGGTCACGCCCGTGCCGGTGAGCACGGTCCAGCTTCGCGCAGTGAGCCAGAAGGCGTTCGTGAAATCCACGGCGCTGCCCGCGGAATTCACGAGCACATCAACGACCGCGCCGGCGGTGACGGTCACGGCGGCGGCGGTGATTTTGTCGAAACTCGTGCCCGCGCCCGCGACGGTGTTGCCCGCGAGTTCCCATTTCATCCGGCCCGTCGCGCCGTAGCCGAGCGTGCCGGTGAAAGTCTGCACGCCCGCCGCGACGCCGGGCGCGTGGTTGCCGTTCACCGTCGTCGCCGCGGCGATCGTGCCGGTGCCCGCGAGCGTCGCGCCGCTCGCGACCGTGACCGTGCCGCCGGTCGCGATGCTGCCGTTCACGACGAGCGTGCCGACGTTGATCGCCGTCGCGCCGGTGAAGGTATTCGCGCCGCTCACCGTCCAGGTGCCCGTGCCGTCTTTCACCATGCCGACCGTGTTCGCGCCGGTGCCATTCGCGAGCACGCCGCTGAAGGTGCCGTTGCCCGCGCCATCGAGCGCGAGGTTGCGGTTCGTGGTGTTGGGCGCGCAGGTGCCGCTCAGCGTGAGCGTGCCCGCGTTGACGACGAACCGCGTATTTCCACCGCCCGAGGTAAACGTGAAATTACCCGCGATGCTGTTGTTCCCCGCCTCGTTAAATATCGTGCCGGCGTTGTTCACTGTGGTGAAACTGAGCGTCGCCGGCAGCACGATGTTTCCGCCGCTGCCGTCGAGCCGCAGGTTCGAGTTGCCGTTGGTGCCGTTGATGACCGAGATCATTTTCGCGCCGGTGCCGAGCGCGGCGCTGTTGGTAATGCGCAGTCCGCCGGAATTCATGGTCACGGCTCCGGCGAAAGTGTTCGCGCCGCTGAGCGTGACGAGGCCCGCGTTCGCGCCGTTGAAGGTGAGCGCGCCGGTGCCGCTGATGACGTTGGGCATGACGAGCGCGGTGTCGCTGCGGCGGAAATTCAGCGTCGCGTTGTTCACCACGGGGCCCGCGCCGACGGTGCCGGTCGGACCGCTGTTGCCGACGGAAAGCGTGCCCGCGCTGATCGTCGTGATGCCCGCGTAGGTATTGGCTGCCGTGAGCGTGAGTGTGGCCGCGCCGCTTTTCACCAGGCCGCCTGCGCCGCTGATGACGGCGTCGAAATCAAACGCCGCCGTGCCCGCGCCGGTGAAAGTCGTGTCGCTCGCGAGCGTGAGCGGCTGCGCGACGGAGTAGGTGAAGCTGCTGCCGTTGGTCGCGTCGAGCGTGACCACCGGGCTGGTGCCGGTGAGTTGCAGCGCGTTGCCGGTGAGCGCGGCGAGGGCCGCGCCGCTCGCGGGGCCGGTGCCAGCGAGGCGCAGGCTGTTGAGCGGGAAGGTGCCCGCGAGGTCGTTGTTCGCGGTCACGGTGCCGGCGGGGACGGTCAGGCCGGCGAGAAATTCCACCGCGCTCGTCGCGCCGGGCACGGCGATGACGGACGACTGCCAGTTCGCATTTTGCGACCACGCGAGAGCCGCGCCAGTCGTGGCGTTCGACCAAATGTAAGGGCCAGGCAGGATCACGAAATTGTCGAACTGCGCGAGCGCCGTGTTTTGAATCGCGGTCGTGCCGCTCGCCACGGCGAAACCGAATTGCAGCGGCCCCGCGAGGCTGGCGAAAGTGGTGGTCGCGCCAACCTGCGTCCACGCCAGGCCGTCGGCGGAGACGTAGCCGAAAATGGTGCTGCCCGTCCGCACGAGCCGCACCCAGCGCGGGAAGGCGAGGCCGGCGAGATTGGTCGTCGCGGCGTTGCCGCCCACGGTCGTGCGCGCGGCGAAATGCCCCGCGGCGTCCGGCGACAGGCCGATGAAAGCGTGGCGCGCGTTGGCCGCCGTGCCCTCGCGAATCATCAGCCCCGCGAGCGCGGACGCATTCGAGTTCGTAAGCGCGACGAGCCGCACCCGCACGTCCCAATTTCCCGTGAGCGTCTGCGACGTGAAGTGCAGCGCGTCATTTGCGCCCGCCGCCGAAATGACGCCGCTGCCGCTGACAAAGTACGGCCCGCTCACCGCCCCCGGCACCGTGTTCACCACATCCGGCCCGGCGTTGAAGTCGCCGCGGATTTGTGCCTCGTTGAGCGCGTAGTCGTAAATGCGGAACTCGTCGAAGTTCGCGTCGAGATCGTTGTCCTGGCTCCACATTGAGCGGCCGAGCCAGTTGTTCACGTCGTTGATCGTGGTCAGCCCCTGCGCGTCGGCGAGCGTGTGCATGAGCAGGCCGTTCCGGTACCAGCGCCAGTTGTGCGCCACGGCATCGTAGGTCATCACGATGTGGAGTTGCGTGCCGTTCAGCGCGGTGCCGCTGGTATCGCTCGACACGTCGGTCGTGCCCGCCGGGTAGTAGCGCGCGAGGCGCTGGTCGCTGGTGGTGCCGTTGCTGGCGGAGAGGAAAATGTGGTGCCCTTCGTCGCCGGTGAAAGTGCCGCCCGCGGCTAAAATTTCGCCGCTGCCCGAAGTGCCAAAGTTGAAAATGCGCGCCCAGTTTTGCGTCGTGTTCACGGTCAGCCACGCCTCGTAGCTCGCGCTCGTGTAGCGCGTGCCGCTGGCGTAGGTGCCGGTGATGACGCCGTTCGGCAGATCGACGTACGCCGCCGTCGCCGACACGCCGCCCGGCAGGTGCAGCTTCGTGCCGGTGGCGTCGATGACCGCGCCCGCGCCGCGCACTGCCGCGTGCGCGGTGCCGATGCTGTCGTTCACGCTCGCGCCATTCGCCACGCTCGCGTTCGCCGTGCCGGCAAAGCTGTAGCGATGCTTCGGCGCGGACGGCAGCGTGTCGCTCGCGACGCCCGCCGCGCCGGGCGAGCCGACCGCGCCGATGTCCTGCGAAGTCCACGGCGCACCGAGCGGCGTGCTCGGCGTGAAAGGGTCGAGCCGGTGCGCGGGGATGGGCCGCTCCAGCGCGCCGTTCGGGTACTCCACGCCGACGGACAGGTAGTCGCCGCCCACGCCTTCCTTGAACTGCGCCTCGATGTAATAACGCTGCCCCGCCGCAAGCGTGATGGCCGCGGATTTCTGATTCGCCTGCGCCGTCCACGCCTGGAACCCGGTGGCGCTGCTCGCGTAGCAAATGCGCTGCTTGCGCTCCGGCGTCGCGTCGGTGCTGAGCCACAGGTCCGAGGCGTCGTCGCTCGCGATGTAGAAAAAATACGCGCCCGCGACCGGCGCAGTGAAGACCGCGCGCCAGCGCTCGCCGAAGTTGTTTTTGTCGGGGCTGCTCTGCGGCGTTTCGAAGAACGTGGTGACGATGGCCGACCCGCTCGGCGCAAATGGGAAGGCCGTGGCGTTGAGCAAATCCGCGACGGCGTTGTTCGCGTTCAGCCCGTCGAACCACTCGCGCAAAATGCCGCCGCCGTTGCCCGGCTGCGCGACGATGCGCACCGTCGCCGCCGTGGGCGCGACGAGCGTGTAGCCCGCGCCCGCCGTGAGCGTGAGAATGACCGTTTCATCCGGCTCGGGGATGCCGTCATTGATCGGCGCGATGGTAATGACCGCCGTCGATTGCCCGGCGGGAATCGTGACCGGCGATGCGAGCGTGGGATAATCCGCGCCGTTCGTCGCGCTGCCGCCGATGGTAAAACTCACGCTCAAAGCGCTCGTCGTGTCGCCGGTGCGCGTGACGGTGAAGGTGCCGGTGTCGCCGCCCGTCTCCGCCGCCGTCGCGTCCGTGTCGACGATGCTGACCTGCGCGGCCTCGTTGTCGTGGATGATGACCGTGTCGCTGACCGCCGCGCCGAGCGTGTAGGTGAACGACGGCGCGAGCGTGGCGACGACGGTTTCATCCGCTTCGGGGATCGTGTCATCAATGGGCGTGAGCGTGACCGTCGCGCTCGCGGCACCGGCAGCAATCGTTGTACTGACGCCCGTCGCGAGGAAATCCGCGCCGTACGTCGCCGTGCCCGTGACATCAAAAAAGACCGTCAGCGCCACCGTCAGGTCGCCCGTCCGCGTGATGGTGAAAGTGCCGGTCGCCGGGCCGGTCTCGCTCGCGCTGGCATCGGTCGCGGCGATGGTCACGGTGTTCCCCGGCACCGCCGGAATGACCGCGGTGAGCGGATCGAGGTACGCCGTTTCAATCGGCCGATGCTGCACCGCGCCGGGAAAGTCCACGCCGACCGCGAGGTTGTCGCCGCCGCCGCCTTCCTTGTGCAGCGCCTCGATGTAATAGCGCTGCCCGGCGGCCAGCGTTTTCGCCGCGGAAGTCTGGCTCGCAAATTTCGTCCACTCGCGCACGCCGGTGAAGCCGGCCACGGAGGCGATCTTCACCTTGTTCGCCGCGAGGTCGTTCGTGCTCAGCCACAGCTCCGAGTCGTCGTCGCTCGCGATGTAGAAAGTGTACGCACCCGTGACCGGCGGCTTGAACCAGCCGCGCGCGCGCTGGCCGTAGTTGTCGCTGAAGTCCGTCGGCGTTTCAAAAAATCCTTCGAGCGTGGTGACGAAAGTAGGCGAATTCGGATACGTCGCGGCGCTGGTCAGATTCGCGACCGCGGTGCCGCTGATGCCTTCCCACTGCTCCAGCGTCACGCCGCCGTCCGCCACCGGCGCGGTCGCGGTGAAGCTCACGTTCACCGCGCTCGGGCCTGTCACCACGGGATTGGCAAACTGCGCCGCCAGCGTCCACCCGCTGTGCAGCGCGCTGATGGTGTAGCTGCCCGGCGCGAGCGCGCCGAGCGTGTAGCGCCCGTCGGAATCCGTGTAGGTCAGATGGCTCGCCGTGTCCTCGACGAGCACCTCGGAAACAGGCGTGCCGTCGCTTTTGGTCACGCGTCCGCTGATGGTGAAAGTGGCGGGCGCGCCGACGCGAATAACGAGGTTTTGCACGCTCGCCTTGCCCCGCATGTCGCTCACCGTGCAGCGCACGTTGTAGTCGCCCGCGGTGCTCCAGCCCTTGGTCTGCACGGCAGCGTTGTTCACGCTCACGTTGCTCGCGTTGACCGCGTTTTCGCCGAAATCCCACGCGTAGGCCAGCGCGTCGCCGTCCGGGTCGGAAGCCGTGGCGGTGAGCGTGACCGACGCGCCCACCGCGGGCGCGAAATTGCTCGCCGTGACCACCGCCACGGGCGCGCTGTTCGTGATCGGGTTGGTGAGATTCACCACCACGTCCACGTAGTCGTCCGGCGCCACTCCACCGCGCGCGATGGGCGTGACGGTCAGCCTTTGCCCACCGTCCACAAAGCTGCGCCCGAGCAGCAGCGCGGCGTCGCCATTGCCCGCCGAGGTCAGCGGGTTCATGTCGAGCAGTTGATCCGCGTCCGAGCCCGGCTGCGTGCGCATGATCATCAGCCCGTTGTCCGTCGTGAAATCGTGCGAGGTGCCGTTCCAGTTCGGGCGGTACTCGACGTAATAAACGAGGTCTTCCTTGTAGATGCGCAGCGCGTACGGGTGCGTGGCGGTGAGCGTGGCTTTGTCGGCGTTGTAAAGCCGGTAGGTGTTGCCGGTCGTGAGCGTCACCACGTCCGTCGGTTCGAGCCAGTGGAGGGTGAAACGCTCCAGCGTGTTATACGCATTGACGCCCGCCGAACCCATCACGCTGTACTTGCTGCCATACTCGACATGCGTGCCTGCGCCGATGGGCGAGTCCGTGCTGGCCTGCCAAAAGTTCGCGTGCCACAGCCCGAGGTTGTGGCCCCATTCGTGCAGCACCACGCCGGCGCTGTGGCATTTGATCCACGCGCCTTTGCCACCCACGTAGCCGAGGCCGCAGTAATTGCCCACGAGGCTGCTGCTGAAAAAGACCGCGTCGTAATCGAAATTCGAGTTCGTGTACGGATGCGCGCCGCCGCCATCCACGTAGGCCGTGGCCGTGGTGCGCGCGTCGGCCAGCACCGCGTAACTCGGGTCGCCCTGCGCCGCGTAGTAGGCCTCGTTTTGCGGCAACACGAGCGTGGGGGTGAAAGCAAAAGTGCCTTCGAGTTTGCCATACGACCATGCGTGCCATTGATCCACGACGGACTGGAGCACGCTCTGCATGTTTGCGTCCGAAGTCGGCTCCGCGGCCTGGTCGGAAAAGCGGACGCGCATGCCGAGAAAAGTCTTGTTGCCCTCGGTGCTCGTGGCCGGCACGACCGGGCTGGTGCTGCCGGAATTTCCACTGCCGCCCGCCGCCGCGACGACCAGACCCTCGGGCGTTTCGAGGTACTGGCCGATGTGCCCGTGGCTGCACAACCACACGATTTTCGCGCCCGTGTCCACCGCCGTCTCGTCGCCCCGCACGGCCGTCGGGTCGCCGGAAATCGGGCACACCGCGTTCGTCGTTCCCTGCACCGCGCGGAGGTCGTCGGCCTCGCTTTTTTCCAGCACCGCAAAGCCTTCCTCGCGCACCGCGAGCAGGCGCTGGCCGTCGGCCAGCGTCACGCCCACGCCGAGGATCGGCGTCGCGGTGCGCGAGATGTCGGCGAGGCGTTTGCCGTAAGTGTAGGCGCGGTAGTTTTGGGCCGCGAGGTGCGCGGTTCGGTAGATCGGTTCGTCCACCGTCTGCCCCGGCAACGGGCGCACTGCGAGCACCATGAGATCGCCGCGTCCGCTCACGCGCTGCTCGATGCCCGCGGCGATTTCGGGCGGCAGCGCCTTGCGCAATTCGTACGGCAGCAGCGCGGCCAGCGCGGCCTGCGGATCGCGCCGGATGAGCGCGCCAAACGCCTCCGCCCGCGCCCCGGCGAGCGCGCGGCCCCGCGGCACCAGCGCCGCTTTTTCCGCCTCCGGCGCGGCCGCGTACTCCGCGGCCCACGCCTGAAAAGCCCCCAGCGCCCCGGCGACCTGCGCAGGCGGCAGCGCCGCGAGCCGCGCCCCAGGATTCGCCACGCGAAGCGGCTCGCCGGTTGTGCCGGGGCAACAGTCCGCAAGCGACACGGGCGCGGCAGGCTCAGCCTGCGGCGTATTTTTTACCTGGGGCTCAGCCGGCGCAACGACCACGGCGGGCATCGGCGGTGGCCGGGGCCAGGAGAAAAAAACCGCCGCTACGATGAGCGCAGCGACGATGAAAATAAAAAAACGGCGGGGTACGGGTAACGGCATGGGGGCCGAACTAACTCGCCCCATTCAGCCGTTTGCACAACCCCGCGATCCGACGCCGCTCGCGCCAACCCGCGAGCCCGAGCAGCGCCAGTGCTCCAAAAACCGTCGTCGGCTCGGGCACCGGCACGAGTTCGGTATAGCCGCTAAACGAGATTTGATGGGCTCCCGTGGCGAACGGACTGCCATTGTCCCCGTAGAATTGGATGCCCGCCAGTTGGGCATCGGTGAAGACGGCGTTCGAGATGAAGATCAGGCGGTCATTCGCGGCCAGGCCGCTATCGACATTTGCCTGGCCCGTCCAGTTGCGAATGCTGATCACGTCGCCTTGGGTAGGTCAGGCCGGCAAAGAGCAGGTTGCTGCCATTGGCCGTCGCGCCAGTGCCGAAGTCGATGGTCGAGTTTGCGCTCAGGGTCAATGCACCCATCGCCGCCGACGCGCCGGAGGCACCGCCAGCGGGCCCTTCGTTCAAACCGCCCGTATTCAAAGCGCCACCGGCCAGCGTCACGCCTGCATTGTTATTGATGCGATCGACATTGTTTGCACCGCCCAGCAGCAAGGTACCCCCATTGTTCACTATGACCGAGGCGGTACCGCCCAGCGCGCCCGCCGCCCCGGCAGCGAGGGTGCCGCTGCTGACTATCGTCGCTCCGGTGAAAGTGTTATTGCCGGTGAGCGTGACGGAGGAAGCGGAGGCAACGGTCAACGCCGCCGCGCTGCCACCGCTGATCGTATTGGAAACGGTGAGCGTGCCATTAGTGTTATAAGCGGGAACGTTGCCCAAGGTGGAACTGGCCGTCAGCGAGATCGTCCCTGTATAAGCCATGTTGGAGCCTTGAGTTCCCAGCAACCCTCCATTCAGGACGAAATTGTTGCCCAAGGTGCTGGGAGTTGTGGCTCCGTTATCCGCCGAAACAACGCCGCCGCCGTTGATCTGAATGATCCCCGTTCCGAAGGGATTGGCGTTGTTGGAACGATACTGGAGCAGTCCGCTGCCGGCCGTCCCGTTTCCCACAAAGACATTGCCGGAAAAGGCCGGGCTGCTGCCGGTGACCAGCCATTCATGGCTGCTGGAGCTCGAGTCCACAAAAGTCAACGAGCCGGTGCCGGAAAGCGTGCCGCCGTAAACAACGAACCCGCCGCCGAAATTGTCCAGTGTCCCACCGCTTGCGCCCACGGTGATCGCGCGATTGAAACCGTTGCCATTTGAACCGCCGGTATAGCGCAGCGTGCCGC
>JANXWQ010000045.1 GCA_025351065.1 Chthoniobacter sp.
GCACGCTCGACGGCGTGGAATACGTGAACGATTCGAAGGGCACGAACCCGGATTCCGTCGAGAAAGCGCTGCACTCCGAGACGCGGCCCGTGGTGCTCATCGCGGGCGGGAAAGACAAGGGCTTCGAGTACGACATGCTGACCGAGATCGTCGCGCAACGCTGCCGTGCGGCGGTTGTGCTCGGCGAAATGGCGGACCGCATCGAGGCGCTGTGGAAAGGCCGGCTGCGCGTGGAAAATGCGGGCTGGTCGCTTGAACGCGCGGTCGCGCTCGCGCATGAAATCGCGCAACCTGGCGATGTGGTGCTGCTCAGCCCTGGCACCTCCTCTTTCGACATGTTCAAAAACTACGCCGACCGCGGCAATCAATTCCGCGCCTTGGTCAACGCACTCCAATCCAAATGAAAAAGCCCAAATTCCTCATCCAACTCTCGGCGACCATCGCCGCCCGCAAAAAGAGACTCAACGCGACCGCGCGCACCGCCCCGCGCGCGGCCATGAGCGACTACGACGCGGAGGAGCCGACGACGAAACTATCGAGCGCGTTCATCGTCGTTTTCATCCTGCACGTCGTCGCCATCGGCGGCATCTACGCGTTCAACGGTATCAAGGCTTCGCGTGTCGGCAGCGCGCCCGCGCCCGCCGTCAGCAAGGACGCCCCCAAGACGGCTGCGACCAGCGAAGCGAAAGCTCCCGCGCTCGTCGCCTCGGCGGCGAAAACTGCCGGCGCGCATCCCGCCGACACCGGCGCGAACGCCACCCCGGCGACGGTGCCGACTGTGAAAGCGCCCGCACAAAAACAGCATCAAGTCGTGGCTGGCGACAACCCGACGAAGATTGCCTTCGCATACAGCATTAAGCCCGACGAACTGCTCGCGGCGAACAACCTCAAGGAAGGCGCGGTTTTGCACCAAGGCCAGGTGCTCACCATCCCGACACCGAAACTCACGGCCAAGCCGGTCGTCGCCGAGGTGCCCGCGAAGCAAACGGACGTGCCGCCGACCAAGACGACGCCCGGCCTGTACCACGTCAAGAAAGGCGACACCGCGTTTTCCATCGCCAAAACCTACGGGCTGAAGCCCGAGGAAATCCTGACGTACAACAAGATTACCGACGCCAAAAAAATTCAGCTCAACCAGGCCTTGAAAATCCCGCCGAAGAAAGGCTGACCGCACCCAATTGAACGCCCATCGCACCAGCGTTTATCTCCTCGTCGCCGCCGTCATCGGGCTGATCGTCCTCGGGCTCGTGATGATGTCGAGCACGTCTCCGTATGCCCCCGATAGCATCAAGGCTGGCGACCCCATGTTTTTGCTCAATCAGCAGGCCAAATGGCTGGTGGCCGGCGTGGTGCTCTGCGCCTTGGCGGCGGCGCTGGACTACCATCTTTTGCAAAGGACGTGGGGGCTTTGGTTCGGCATCGCCTTTGTCCTGCTGGTGGGCTGCTTCGTCCCGCACCTCGGACATAAAATAAACGGCTCGCGGCGCTGGATCCGGCTCGGCCTGCAATTCCAGCCGTCGGAGTTTGCGAAGCTCGCCGCAGTGGTCGCGCTGGCGTGGTGGTTTTCGCGGGAGAAAAATTACGAACGCGAATTCGTGCGCGGCTTTCTCGCGCCGCTCGGCCTGGCCGGCGCCCTCATGGCGCTGATTGCGCCGGAAGTGGACATGGGCACCACGGCGCTGATTGGCGGCACGACTTTTGTGCTCATGTTCATCGCCGGAACGCGGCTCCGCTACCTTGCGCTGGCCGTGTCCCTGGGGGCTGCGGCCATGGCCTTTGCGATCTATCTGCTGCCCGAGCGCACCGGGCGCTGGCTCGCCTATTTGGATCCGGTGAAATATCCCAAAGATTCCTATCAGGCGGTGCAGGGTTTGATCGCCCTGGGCTCGGGCGGAGTGGATGGGCTCGGGCTGGGCATGGGGCGGCAGAAAATGATGTATCTGCCGTTCGCCTACACCGATTTCATTTTCCCCGTGATCGGCGAGGAACTCGGCCTGCGCTGGACGCTCGCGGTGGTGGCGACCTATCTCATTTTCATCTTCTGCGGCGCGACCATCGCGCTGCGCGCGTGCGACCGTTTTGGCATGCTGCTCGGCTTTGGCGTGACCGTGCTCATCGCGCTCCAGGCGGCGGTGAATATCGGCGTCACCACCGCGCTGCTGCCGAACAAGGGACTGCCGCTGCCCTTCATCAGCTACGGCGGTACGAACCTCGTTTTCTGCCTCATCGGCGTCGGCATCCTCATCAATATCTACCGGCAGGGGCTGAACGAAACGGATGAGAAGCAGCGCGCGGGCACGGTGCTCAGCGCGCGGGTGCGCAATGCGAAACGGGTGGTGCGTTTGTAGCGTATGAATTTTGTCATCGC
>JANXWQ010000071.1 GCA_025351065.1 Chthoniobacter sp.
CGCGTGAACCCGACCACCCCTCACCGCGCGATGGAGCCGAGCGCAGCGAGACGGCCCCTCTGACCCTTTTTTTTTCGACGCCAAGCGAGGCGGGCGGATGGCTGGCGGGTGATCCCTTTGTCTTGGTGAACGGAAGAAGGGCAGAGATTGTTTCGCCCTTTCGGGGCTGGGTGCATTTTTGCCTGATACGCAGGGCGTTGCCCTGGGCTGGCTTGTCTCGGGGCCTTTGGCCCGTCTTGGCGGAGCGGATGCTCAAGTGGGTGGCAGGCTCTAAGGGCCAGTCGCGAGCTTGGCACGAACCGCCGCATCCCAGCGCGACCAATCAGTGCCGTGATTGGCGTTTAGCAAGAGACATAGATCGTCGAGGGCAGACGGGGCGAAGGGGTGGTTGGAGTTCTTCGCGATGGTGAGTAACGCGGGCAGAGTAATAGCGTCGGGACGCTCGAGTAAGTCGGCGAACAGCACGCTGAGGACTTGTCCGTGGGTCTGCGGATTGGTGATGACTGGCAGGGCGGTTGCCGGATAGTCGGCATCGGGAAGCTGTTCCACGGCCTGCCCGGCGGCGCGGGCGAGAGCTTGCGGAGGCAGGGTTGGGATCATGGCGAAGATGGCGCGCGCGCGATCCGTCGGCTTCAAGCGGGATGTTCTCTCCGCAAGCTGCAGCTCCCAACTGGATGGCCGTGGGTCGAGCTGGATCGCAGGCGCCATTTGCGGTGCTGAGTCGTCTTGCTTCGGCGATGGTTTGGCAACCTGAGATTCCGGCGAGTCAGGTGCAACTGGCGGCAAGTCAGTCCTTACTTCTTGCGCGATAACTTCCGGCGGAGCCAAGTTGGGCTGCTTCAACCCGGCGCGCTCGCAACTTAAAAGGATTCCGCCGGCCAGTGCGCAGAAAACCAGCTTCCGGTTAGAAGGCATTGATCGAGACCGCGAAGTGTATCCCGTAGTCTTGGAGGCTTATCTTATTCTCATGGAAATCAACGAACGCATGCCCCCAGTAAAGAGTGACCTGCGCGTGGCGCGTCGCATTGACGAGCAGGCCGACGCCGGCGCTGTAGATGGTCTGATAGTTATCGTCCGCCTTGTTCACGTTCCACCCAGCGCCCCAGTCGAAGAAGGGCGCGATGGAGACAATCGGCGACTTGTCTTTGGCGAGCCATATCGGGATGCGCAGTTCGGCGGAGGCAAAGACGCCGTTGTCGCGGAGCAATTGGTTCTCGCGGTAGCCGCGCACGCTTTGCATGCCGCCGATGCTGAACTGTTCGAGCGAGAGCAGCGGTTCGTCGGAAAGCTGCGCGTTGACGCGCAGGACGAGCAGGGTTTCGCGCAGCATGTTCCAGCCGGTCGTCTCGGGCTTCTTGCGCAATGCCTCGGTGTCGAAAATGCGGCGCACGTACTGCGCCTGGCCGAGCCATGAGAAAAACTTGCTGTCTGGGATTTCCGGCTCGAATCCTTGCGCGTTACCCGCCCCCGAGGTTGCGCCACCGGCGTTAGCCGGATCGGCGCGGGTCGAGCCGAGGCCGTAGATCCCGATGCTGAAGCCCGCATGCAGCGCGAGGACGTGGACCTGGCTGCGGTTCACCCAGTCGATCGCCAGCCGCGTGGCGAAAACATCCGTTTCTCCGTCGATCGCCCCCGGCGACAAGGTAAACGGCCGGCCGAGGAGAAACGTCTGGCTGTGTTTCCGGTCTGCGGCGACCGACATGATCAAGCTGTTGTTCAGCGTCTTGTAGATGGGCTGGCGGAGGATCAGCCCAAAGTCTGTCGATTGACTGGCAATGCCCAGTGCGGCGAAAGTTTCGTCGATGATGCTCGAGTCGCTTTTCCCCGCATGCACGACCAGCGTGGTGTCCCACGGACTCACCGGGAACTCATAGCTTCCGCTGACATTGTCGAAGTCCGCGTAATCGACAGCGCCGTCTTTCGTCCAACGCACCAGGCCCCAGCGGAGATCGAGGGGATCGTTGAATCCCGTGAGGTTGAGATCGGTCAGATAGAGTTCGCCGAGGCCCTCGCTCACGCTGGGCGGGCGACTGTTGCTGATGGTGAAACCGCCGCGAAAAGGCTGCTCGTCCTTTACCGCCACATCCAGGATGCTCTCGCCGGGTTTCACGCCGGGCTTTAGCTCTGCGTTGATGCGCGAGATCGTGGGGTTTTGCCGCAGGAGCTGGAGGCCGACTTTCAAGTCGTTGAAATTCACGGGGCGTCCCCCCGCGCGGCGCAGTTGGTTG
>JANXWQ010000075.1 GCA_025351065.1 Chthoniobacter sp.
CGCGCCGACGGGCGTGTCGCCGAGTTTTTTCAGCACGTCCTCGCCTTTGATGAGCTTGCCGAAGCAGGTGTACTTGCCGTTGAGCGCCTGCGCGTTTTCGAGGCAGAGGAAGAACTGGCAGCTCGCCGAATCCGGGTCCGCCGTGCGCGCCATCGAGATGACGCCGAGCTCGTGTTTGCGGTCGCTGAATTCCGCCTTCACTTTTTCGTCCGAGCCGCCGGTGCCCCAGCGCGCTTCCATGCTCGCGTCCTTGGAAAGCGGGTCGCCGCCTTGGATCATGAAGCCCTTGATAATGCGGTGAAAGGCGGTGCCGTCGTAGAAGCCGCTCTTCGCGAGCTTGATGAAATTGGCGACGGTTTTCGGCGCGGTCTCCGGCCAGAATTCGACGACCATTTCGCCCGCGGCGGTTTTGATGACGGCCACTTCCTTGTCCGCCCCGCGCGAGGCGGGCACGACGGCGAGGGCGGCGGTGGCGATGAGGGAAAGGAAAAGTGTTTTCATAAGGCCGGCAGATTTGCCACGCGTCCGCCGCGCTGTCACGCGGAGAAAATCGCGCCGCGCACTTTGTTGCGGGTCTGTCGCAAGTGTGACGCGGAGGTTGCAAGGCGGGCTTCGGAAGCTACTATGCGCACTCGTCATTCATGAAATTCCACGCACTTTTCCTGGCTACCATGCTCGGGGCGGCGACGCTCCACGGGCAGGCGACCGCTTCCCCAGAACCGAATCCGCCGGTGCTCCTCGCACAGGCCGCCGCGCCGGCGAAAAAGGACACCGCCGTCACGGCGATCAATGATCGCGGCGCGAAAGACGCCGCGCCCGCGCCGGCCGCGACGCCCGACGACATGATGCGCATTCCCGCCGCCAGCGGAGCGAATCCGGCGGCGAACGCCAACGCACCCGTGAATGCGGTGACGCTGTGGAAGCTCATCCAGGACGGCGGCTGGGCGATGGTTCCGCTCGGCTTTCTCTCGGTGGTCACGGTGATGCTCGTGCTCGTCTATCTTTTCACGTTGCGCCGGAGCGAGATCCTCACGCCGCACTATATGAATACGGCGGACGTGCTTTTGAAAAAGCGCGACTACCTCGGGCTGCTCGCCATCTCGAACCGGCACGGTGAGGCCGTGGCGCGGGTGGTGGTGCGGACGCTGGATTTTGCGACGAAGAATCCGACGGCATCCTTTGAAGTGATTCGCGAAATCGCGGAGACGGAGGCGGGCAGCCAGGCGGCGTCGCTCCAGCATCGCACGGTCTATCTCGCGGACATCGGCATGCTCTCGCCGATGATCGGGCTGCTCGGCACGGTCATGGGCATCATCCGTTCCTTCGGCCTGCTGGGCAGCGGACAGACGGCGACCTCGCGCGATCTGCTACTCGCCAACGGCGTGTCCGAGGCGCTCGTGGCCACGGCGAGCGGCCTCGTGCTCGGCATCTCGGCGATGTTTTTCTACTCCCTCTTCCGCAACCGCGTGCAGAGCCTCATCTCCGATCTCGAGATCGCCTCGGCGCACATCCTCGGGCTCATCGCGCTGAACTATAACAAAAAGCGCGAGCCCTCGCGCGTGGCCGTGGACGACGAGTTTTAGACCCCGCGCATGAAGCTCCGCAAACGCGCCGAGCCCGTGACGCTCGGCTTCCAGATCGCGCCGATGGTGGACATCCTCCTCGTGCTGCTGTGCTTTTTCATCGTGACGTGGAGCTTTGCCAAAAAGGAGCTCGACCTGAAAGTGCGCGTACCCTCTGCGCAGAACGCGGCGGAATCCGCGTCGGTGGTGAACCAGACGGTGCTCAATGTGCGGACGGACGGCACGGTGATTTGGAATAACAAGATGGTGCCGCGGGCCGAACTGCTGACGCGGCTGAAGGATTTGTCGGGGCTGTTCCCCGACTACTCGATCATCGTGCGCGGCGACGAGCACGCCGAGTACCGCTACATCTCCGCGGTGCTCGACACCTGCCGCGAAGCGAATATCTGGAACGTCGCGTTTGCCACGCGGAAAGTGGAATGAGGCGCCGGGTTTTGGCGGGCGTGAGTGTGGTGGCGCTGGTCTTCGCGCCGCCGTCGGGCGAGGCGCAGGAGGCGCCTCCAGTCCTCAAACCCTTCGTGCTCGATGAAGCCGGCAAGCCGATCCCGCGCGCCGAACCCGTCATCCCCAAGGCCGAGCCCGTGGTGAAACCCGCGCCGCCCGCCGAGCCCGCCGTGGCAGCGACGCCGAAGCCCGTGAAGCCGAAACCGCCCGGCGTGGTCGCCGCGCCGAAGCCGATGCCCGCCGTGCCGGAGCCGGAGGAGCCCGGCACCATCCGCATCACCCCCGCCGGCACGCCGCGCACCGCCGAGCAGCTCCAGCTCGATGTGGCGAACGGCTATTACGGCAAAAAGATGTACGAGCTGGCCGCGCCCGAGTACGAGAAATTCACCAGCCTTTACCCCAACAGCGAGCAGCGACCCGACGCGCTCTTTCGCCTCGGCGAATCCTACCGCCACACCGGCACGATGAACGCGGCGCGCAACGCCTACGAGACGCTGCTTGCGCAGTACCAGGCCGGCGAATTCATCGGCCCCGCCGCCTACCGTCTCGCGGACATCTGCTACCAGGCCAAGGAATTCCGCGACGCGGTCGCGCTTTACCGCAAGGCCTCCGTGCGGCTGAAAGACCCGGCGGTCACGAACTCGGCGAAATTTTTCACCGGCCGCACCCTCGAGGCGCTCGGGCAGAAAGCGGACGCGCGCGTGGTGTACGAGGATCTCGCCGGCACGGACGCGAACAACCCTTTCCAGGACGCCAGCCGCCTGTCCTGCGCGCTGCTGCTCAAGGACGCGGGCCGCACCGCCGAGGCGCTCAAGCAAATCCAAGTGCTCGCGGTGAAAGCGGAAAATCCCGAGTTGAAAATCGAGGCCACCGTCCGCACCGGCCTGTGGTCGCTCGAAATGGAGCCGCCGCTGACCGCGCCCGCCGAGGCCGCTTTCAAAAAAGCGCTGGGCATGCCCGGCCCCGCGCGGTGGAAGGAAATCGCGCAGATGGGCATCCTCCGGATCGCCTTCGATACCGGCAAATACCAGCAGGTCATCGACACCTTCGGCCAGCCCGGCGCGCAGTTTTCCCCGGACGTGCAGCCCGAGCTGCTGCTCCTCAAGGCGAACTCCTACCGCCAGCTCGGCAACACCGCCGAGGCCATGAAGTTTTACGACCAGGTGCTCAAGGATTTCGCCAATTCCGTCTATGCGAAAGAGGCCCAGTATGAGCGGCTGAAAATGCTCTACACCGCGGATGATCCGCAGCTTCTCCCCGCGATCGAATTCTATCTTGCCGCGAATCCCGAGGCCGAGAAACGCGATCAGATCCTGCTCATGAAAGCCGAGGTCTTTTTCAAAAAGAAGGACTATGGCAATGCCGCGCCGATCTACTCCACGCTCGAACTTTCGCGCCAGCTCAGCGGCACGCTGAAAGCCGAGGCGCTCTTCAAGCTCGGCTGGTGCCAGATGGAAAGGCGCGACTTCGAGCAGGCCACGAAAGCGTTCACCGCCTTCATCGACGGCTACCCCACGCACAAGCTCATCCCCAGCGCGCTCCTCCAGCGCGGGATCGCCTGGCAGTCGCAGAAAAATCTCGGCGCGGCGCTCGCCGACTACAGCGACATCGTCAAGAAATTCCCGCAGGCCAAGGAGCGCGAAATGGCCATCCAGCAAAAGGCGCTCATCCTCGGCCAGCAGGGCGACAACGCGGCAATGGCCGACACTTTCAAACTGCTGCTCAAGGACTACCCGAAAACTTCCGCCCGCGCGCAGGCCGACTACTGGATCGGCTGGAACGCCTTTGAGCAAAAAAACTACAAGGACGCCGTGCCGCCGCTCGACGAGGCGCGGAAGCTCGACAGGGAACAGTTTGGCGAGAAGGCGAGCATCCGCCTGCTCCAGGCGGATTACTATCTGGAGGACAAAGTGGGCACGGCGCGCGAGGTCGATTTTTACGCGAAGGAAGGCAAGACCAAAGTGCCGGCGGAAATCCTGCGCTGGCTCGGCACCGAGCTGTACAAAGGCGGCGCGTTCGAGTCCGCGGAGAAATATTTCCTCATGCTCACACCGCGCGACGAAGCCACGCCGGATGATTTTCTTTTCCTCGGCCGCAGCCAGCACGACCTCGAAAAATTCAAGGAAGCCACCGCGTCCATCCAGACCTACCTCAAGTCCGTCAAGCAGCCCACGCTGCGCGCCCGCGGCCTGCTCACGCTCGCCAAATCGCAGATCGCGCTCAAGGCGTTCGACGACGCGCAGAAATCCGTGGACGAAGCGCTCACCCTCCAGCCCGAGGGCGTCATCAACGGCGAAGGGCGCGTCACCGCCGGCGACATCCAGATGGCGCGCGGCAATCCCGCCGAGGCCGCGAAGCTTTACGAAACCGTGTACGCCACCGGTATCGACGACCCCGAAGTCACCCCGCGCTCGCTGACCAAAGCCATCCAGGCCTACCGCGCCGCCGGCAACGACGAGAAGGTGAAGAAGCTGCTCAACATCCTCCAGAGCCGCTACCCGGAATACTTCCAGCGCACCAAGACGCCGTAGGGGCCGCCCCGTTTTGCGCCGCGTTTCTTCACCACCGCTGCTGGGGAAAAAGAGTGGGCAGGACAGGATTCGAACCTGTGAAGGCGTAAGCCAGTGGATTTACAGTCCACCCCGTTTGGCCACTTCGGTACCTACCCGTTTTTTTGAGGGGCCGCTTTATACGTGCGCCCCCGGAGCGCCGCAAGCGATTGTGCCTAGAAAAATTTCCACCACGGTTTTTTCGGCGGGGGGCCGGGTTTGACCGGCGCGGGCGCGGCCCCGAGTTGCTCGCGCGGGAGGATTTTCACCGACTGGATGACGATGCGCTCGATGGGGTAGTCGTTGCTGTCCGCGGGCTTCGTGCTCAGCGTGTCGAGCGTGTCGAGGCCCCAGAGGATTTGGCCGAAGACGGTGTATTGGCCGTCGTAGGTGGGCTGCGGTGCGAGACAGACGTAAAACTGGCTGCCGTTCGACAGGCGCGAGGGGTTGATCTTATCCGGCAGGCGCGCGGCGGCGATGGCGCCCTTCGTGTGCTTGCGCCGAATCTCGGCCTGCAGCGTGTAGCCGGGGCCGCCCGTGCCGACGCCCGTGCGATCTTTGTGCTTCGTCAGCGGGTCGCCCATCTGCACGAGGAGGTGGGGAAAGGCGCGGTGGATGGCGAG
>JANXWQ010000104.1 GCA_025351065.1 Chthoniobacter sp.
GCCCGGTGAGCAGCACGCCGAGCGAGACATCGCTGAGCGCCTGCTCGAGGAGCCGCTGGATGTCCGTGGCCTGCACCCGCGCGGTGTGCAGCGCGGAGATCAGCCAGCCGAGCACGGCGCTCGTGGCCATGTAGATCCACAGCACGGTCACGCCCTCGACCGGCTGCGCCCGGTAAAACGGCCCGCGCCCCGTAGCCGTGCCGTAGTCCGCGCCCGCCGAGAGCACGATGAGCGCGACCGAGGTGCCGGCCGGCCCGATGCGCAGCGCCGCCCACGCCACCAGCGGCAGCGGCACAAACGCCAGCGCCCACGCCTGGCCGTTCGAGCCGCGGTTCAGCACGAAAACGCCCCACGTCACCAGCGCAGTCGCGCCGAGCCACGCGGCGATTTCCACCGGGCGGAAAAGGATCGCGCGGACTTCCGGCCGGGTGAAAGCGAAGACCAGCGGCGCGGCGGCGATCACGCCCATGGCGTCGCCCGCCCACCAGATGAGCCATGCGGCGATGCGCCCGTCCGGCAGCAGGCCGGCCAGCGCGAGGGAGCCCGCGCCGAGGCTCGCGCTGACCAGCATGCCGGCCACGGCCGCGCCCGCGAGCAGCAGGATGTCGCGCTCCCGGTCGAACGCCGGATGAAAGCCGATGCGCCGCAGCGTCCACGCCGCCAGCAGCGGGCCGAGCGTGTTGCCCACCGCGATGGCCAGGGCCACGGGCAGCGAGATGCCGACGGCCACATTCACGGCGACGGAACCCAGCGCGACCCCCGGCCAGCAGCCGTAGCCGGAGCGCAGCAGGGCCGCCACGGCGATGCCCGTGGGCAGCCAGAGCAGCGTGATGTTTGTGCCAAAGGCGGGGAGCATCAGCCCGAGCCGGCCCGTGGCGAAATACGCCAGGGCCACCGCCAGCGCGGGCGTCGCAGTTTTCCAAGTGCGGATGGTCATCGGTGCGGGTAGTTGGTCGGGGAGGCTTCGCCGAAAGTAAGTACATGGCAGGGGCACCGGCGGCAATCCTTGCAAAGGTTGCGGCGGCCCAACGATGCGTTTTTTGGGACGCGGAAAAAAGCAGCCTGATCGCTGCCGCTGTCACTGCTCCGGCTCGATCGCGCGCTCCACGGCGAGCGCCCGCATGTACTGCGCGCGCTCAAAGGCTCCGGCGTCGGGACAGTTTTGCTGGCTCAGGCAGCCTTTGATCGGCGCGAGCGAATCATACCCGTGCGCCTCCAGCCATTCGCCCATCTCGCGCTCGATCACACCGATTTGCCCGAGGCCGCGGCGGAGCAGCACCGAGCAGAGCATGGTCACGTCTGCGCCGGCCATGAGCATCTTCAGCACGTCGCCGCCGGAGTGGATGCCGCTGGTCGCCGCGAGACTCGCGCGGACGCGGCCGTGCAGCATCGCGATCCAGCGCAGCGGCAGGCGCAGCGCGTCCGGCGTGGAGAGTTTGATCGTCGGCGAGACCTCGCGCTTTTCGAGGTCGATGTCCGGCTGGTAAAAACGGTTGAAGAGCACCAGCCCGTCGGCTCCGTGCTGATCGAGCTGCCGGGCGAAGCGCGCGAAGTTGGTAAAGAACGGGCTGAGCTTCAGGGCGATCGGGATTTTCACCTGCGCTTTGAGCGAGGCGAGAATGGTGAGATAGCCGTTTTCGATGTCGTCGGC
Source organism: Chthoniobacter sp. (assembly GCA_025351065.1). GTDB lineage: Bacteria > Verrucomicrobiota > Verrucomicrobiia > Chthoniobacterales > Chthoniobacteraceae > Chthoniobacter. Next base: position 1,652 of record JANXWQ010000104.1, read on the forward strand.
GCTGAGGTCCGGGTCGGTCGGGATCGAGTAGATGTTCAGCTCTAGGGCGTCGGCGCCCGCTTTTTCGATCTCGCGCGCAAACATGGTCCAGCCGCCGAAGGTGGTGCCGTTGAGACTGGCGATGATGGGGATGCCGAGCGCCTGTTTCGCTTTCACCAGATTCTCCAGATAGCGCTGCGGGCCGTAGTGAAACTCCCCGGCTTTGGGAAAATAGCCGGACACCTCGGCGCGGCTCGCCTCGCCCTGCGTGTGGTGCCGGAGCAGCGTCCCGTCCTCGCCGCGGATTTGCTCTTCAAACAGCGAATGAAACACGACGGCTGACGCGCCCGCGTCTTCCATGCGCCGGAGACTGTCGAGATCTTCCGAGAGCGGCGACGCTCCCGGCACCAAGGGCGTGCGCAGTTTCAAACCGAGGTAGGTTGTCGTGAGATTCATGGCGGGTTTGGACGCTTGGGGGATAAGGCCGCGCGGCTTCGCCCCCGCCACGCCGGTTGCCGAATGCTCGCTCACCCTTGCGCTCTCCGCGATACATTTCCAATTCACCGGCCGCGCGGCCAGCGCCAGCCACGGCGTCTGCACTCCTGCCGCTTCACATTTGCGTCTCGAAATTTTGCGTTCGGAATTTTTGATTCCGCGTTCAGTATCCCGCGCCTGTCCGGCCAAGGGCGTTTCATTTTCCAAATCAGAATCCATATTCCTGCCATGTCTCTCGAAATCAAAATCCCCGCCGTTGGCGAATCCATCACCAGCGGACTGCTCTCCGTCTGGCACAAAAAGGACGGCGACGCCGTGGGTGCGGGCGAGGCGCTCTTCACGCTCGAAACCGACAAGGTCTCCACCGAGATCACCGCGGAAAAGGCGGGCGTGCTCAAGATCACCGCGGCGGCGGGCAGCGAGGTGAAGATCGGTGAAACCGTCGGCACCATCGAGGAGGGCCGCGCGACCGCGAAAGCCGCGCCCGCCAGCGCCGCGCAGACGCACGACGACAAATCTGACGCCCGCACCACTCACGGCGCGGTCGAGCCGCCGGCCCGCGAGCAGCCGAAGACGCCGGCGGTGTCGATACCCGCGGGCGTCGCGCGGGAGAGCTTCGAGGCGCCGGCCGCGCCGAGCCTGTCCGCTGCCGTAGCCGCGGCGAATCTCTCGCTTTCCACCCTTTCCGAAAACACCGCGCCCGTCGCCGAGGGCAGGAGCACGCGGAAGAAAATGTCGCCGCTGCGCCGGAAAATCGCCCAGCAGCTCGTCATGGCGCAGCACACCGCAGCCATCCTCACCACCTTCAACGAATGTGACATGAGCGCGGTGATGAGCCTGCGCGCGAGCCAGCAGGAAGCCTTCACCAAGGAGCACGGCGTGAAGCTCGGCTTTATGTCCTTTTTCATCAAAGCCACGGTCAGCGCGCTCAAGGCCTGCCCCGCCATCAACGGCCGGATGGATGGCGATGACTTCGTGCAAAATCACTACTTCGACCTCGGCGTGGCCGTGGGCACGGAGCGCGGGCTCGTGGTCCCGGTCATTCGCGACGCCGATCAGAAATCCTTCGCCGACATCGAGCGCGACCTCGCCGCCTACGCGGTGAAAGCGCGCGAAGGGAAAATCAAAATCGAAGACCTCCAGGGCGGCGTCTTCACGCTGAGCAACGGCGGCATCTACGGCTCGCTACTTTCCACGCCGATCCTGAATCCGCCGCAGTCCGGCATCCTCGGCATGCACAAAATCCAGGAGCGCCCCGTCGCGGAAAAAGGCCAGGTCGTCATCCGCCCGATGATGTATCTCGCGCTGAGCTACGACCACCGCGTGGTCGATGGGAAGGAGGCCGTGACCTTCCTCATCCGCGTGAAAGACGGCATCGAGAATCCGGTGCGGCTGATGCTGGGTTTGTAGGCGGCTGTTTTTTCAAAGCGGCGGGCGCACCTTCGGCAGCGTGATGTGCGGCTCGCGAAGATAGATTGGTTCGAGATCGCCGCGGGCGGTGATGCCGCGCCCCGCGCCCGCGAACCGCGCGAGCCGCGCCGCGGACGGCAGCGCAATCCGCGCGCCGGGAAACGCGGCCAGCGCCGCGCTCGTGAAAACCGGCAGCGTCGCATGCGCGGTGAGCCGCTCGCGCAGCTCGCTCTCGCTGGCCAGCAGCGGCCCTTCCACGCATACGCCGTCCTCGACCCGCGTGAAGTAGAACGTCTCCCGCCGCGCATCGCCGATTGCGAGCCAGCCCGCCGCGTCCACCCCCAGCGCCGCCACCGACGGCAGCCCCACGAGCTGCGCCCCGGCCCCGAGTTCCAGCCCGAGCGCCGCCGCGATGGCGATGCGCACGCCCGCATACGAACCCGGCCCGAGGCCCACGGCCACTTGATCCACGCGCGGGGCCAGCGCCACCGCGCGCTCCAGCACGGCGAAGAGCGCGGAGCTGGTCGTGCGGTCGGCGGTGAAAGTTTCCTCCAGCCGCAGCTCCCCCTCCGCGAGCAGCGCCACGCTGCCGTGCGTGGTCGAGGTGTCGAGGGCGAGGATGGTCATGGTGCGATGGTTTCCTCGATCACCCGCGCGCCGTCCTCGCGGTGGGTGAAGCGGAGCCAGCGGGTGTGGGGCGGGAGGAGGGTGGGGAATTTTTCGGCCCACTCGATGACGCATACGCCGTCGCCGTCGAGGTATTCGTCGAGACCGATTTTGAGGGCTTCGTCGGCATCGTCGAGGCGGTAGAAGTCGAAGTGGTAGAGCGGGAGGCGTCCGCCGGGATATTCATGGAGGAGGGTGAAGGTGGGGCTGGTCACGCTGGCGGTGGTGCCGAGGCCGGCGGCGAGGCCTTTGACAAAATGCGTTTTGCCCGCGCCGAGGTCGCCGCTGAGGGCGAGGACATCGCCGCGGCGGAGGGTGGCGGCGAGGGTGCGGGCGAAGGCGATGGTTTCCGCGGGGCTATGCGAAATGGTCATGGCCGGGTCGGATTTTCGATTCTCGATTTTTGATTTTTGATTGGGCGCTGAGCGTGCCGATGTGCGTGAGGGCGAGGCGGGGGAAGTGCAGAGGCCAGGCAGCTTCGAGGGCGAGGGCGTGGTGCGGGGCGAGGGCGAAGAGGAGCTCGAAGTCTTCGCCGTCGGTGAGGGCTTGGCGGACGGTGCAGCCTTTGGTTTTTGGGAGTGAAGATTCGTCGAGGTTGAAGCCGCAGCGGCTGGCGGCGGCGAGGCGGGGAAGGTCGGTGGCGAGGCCGTCGCTGAGGTCCATCATGGCGTGGAGTTTGAAATGGGCGGTTAGCCAGCGGGCTTCGGCGAGGCGCGGTGTAAAATCCAAATGCTTCGCGGCGCGGGAGCCGCCGAGGCGGCCGGTGACGTAGAGGGCATCGCCCGAGCGCCCGCCGCTGCGGAGGATGCAACGCGCGCGCTCGACGGTGCCGGTGAGGGCGACGTTGAGGAAAAGCGGGCCGGGCGAACGCGCGGTTTCGCCGCCGACGATGCTGACGCCGAACCGGCGCGCGGCCCGGCGCAGGCCGGCGTAGAGCGCGGTGGCGC
>JANXWQ010000122.1 GCA_025351065.1 Chthoniobacter sp.
AACGCTGCTCGTGAAAAGCATCGCGCAGATTTTTCACCTCGAGTTCCGGCGCATTCAGTTCACACCCGACCTCATGCCGACGGACATCACCGGCGTCGAGATTTTGCAGGACACCGGCGGCGCGCGGGCCCTGGTCTTTGTGCCGGGGCCGATCTTTGGCAACATGGTGCTCGCCGACGAAATCAACCGCACCCCGCCGAAGACCCAGGCCGCGCTGCTCGAAGCCATGCAGGAGCATCAGGTCACCGCGAGCGGCAAACGCTACGCGCTGCCCGAGCCGTTCTTCGTCCTCGCCACGCAAAACCCCATCGAGATGGAAGGCACCTATCCGCTGCCCGAGGCGCAGCTCGACCGCTTCATGTTCAACGTGGTCATCGACTACCTGCCGGAGAATGACGAGGTCGCCGTCGTCCAGCGCACCACCTCGTCGGGCGGCGAGAAAATCGAGCCGCTGTTCACCGGCGAAGACGTGCTCCGCTTTCACGAGCTCGTCCGCAAAGTACCCGTCGCCGAAGACCTCGTGCGCTTCGCCGTGCGCCTCGCCGCCGCCACCCGCCCGCGCCAGCCCGGCACGCCGGATTTCGTGAATGACTGGGTGAGTTGGGGCGCCGGCACCCGCGCCGCGCAGTTCTTGATTTTGGGCGCAAAAGCCCGCGCGCTTTTGCAAGGCCGCGCGCATGTGACGAAGGAGGACATCATCGCGCTCGCCGCGCCGGTGCTGCGGCACCGCGTGCTGGTGAACTACCGCGCGGAAGCGGAAGGCGTGAGCGTGGGCAAGGTCGTGGAGCGCGTGCTGGCGACGGTGAAGTAACCGCTCGTATGGCCTTTCCCGCGTCCACCGCGTCTTCGAGCTTCCTCGACCCTGCGGCGCTGATGAGCATCCGCAATCTGGAGTTGCGGGCGCGGACGGTGGTCGAGGGGTTTTGGCACGGGCTGCATCGGTCGCCGTATCACGGGTTCTCGGTCGAGTTCAGCGAATACCGGCCGTACGCGCCGGGCGATGATCCGCGCTATCTCGACTGGAAACTCGTGGGCCGCACGGACCGCTATTTCATCAAGAAATTCGAGGACGAGACGAACCTGCGCGCCTATCTGCTCTCGGACACCAGCCGCTCGATGAGTTTCAGCTCGCGCGGCGTGACGAAGCTCGACTACGCCCGCACGCTCGCCGCCACGCTCGCGTATTTTCTCGCTCACCAAGGCGACGCCACGGGCCTGCTGACCTTCGACGAAACGGTGCGCGAATATCTGCCCGCGCGGCATCGCCCCGGCCATCTGCGCCATCTCATGCTCGCGCTGGAGCGCCCCGCCGAGGGTCGCTCCACCGACCTGACCGCGCCGCTCCGCCGCGTCGCCGAGTTGGTGCGCAAACGCGGGCTCGTCGTCCTCATCAGCGATTTGCTCGCGCCCGCCGAAGCGCTCGCTGCGCCGCTCGCGCTGCTCACCGCTGCGCGTCACGAGGTCATCGTCCTCCAGGTGCTCGATCCCGCGGAGCTGACTTTCGATTTCGCCGATCCCGCGCGCTTCGTCGATGTGGAAACCGGGCGCGACCTGTTCATCGACCCCGCGCTCGCGCGGAAAAGCTATCGCGCGCAATTCGACGCCCACCTCGCCGCCATCCGCGCGACCTGCCAGCAGCTCGGCATCACCCACCTCCAACTCAGCACCGCGCAACCGCTCGAACTCGCGCTCTTCGATTTCCTCAAAGCCCGCAGCGCCCGCGGCAAGCTCATCCGCCGGAGGGTCGCGGCGTGAACTTCCTCGCCCCACTCTTCGCCCTCGGCGCGCTCGCCGTCGTCGGGCCGATTCTGTTTCACCTCATCCGCCGTACAACGAAGGAGCAGACGCCGTTCAGCACGCTCATGTTTCTCCAGCCCACGCCACCGCGCGTCACGCGCCGGAGCCGGTTGGAAAATCTGTGGCTGCTGCTGCTGCGCTGCCTCGCCGTGGCGCTGCTCGCGCTGGGTTTTGCGCGGCCATTTTTCAAAAGCGAGCTGCCGGGCGCGGCGAAGGCGATGGGCGCGGGCAAGCGCGTCGTCATCCTCGTGGACACGAGCGCGAGCATGCGGCGGGAAAAGCTGTGCGACGAGGCGCGGGCGAAAGCGAACGACGTGCTGCGCAAAACCACGTCCGCCGATGAAGTCGCGCTGCTCGCATTTGACGGCGCCGTGCGGACGCTGGTGAGCTTTGACGAATGGAAAACGCTGCCGCCCGATGACCGCGCACCGAGCGCCGCGCAACGGCTCAACGCCCTCGCGCCGAACTGGGCGGCGACGCATCTCGATGCCGCGCTGATCCACGCAGCGGAGTTGCTGGAGCAGCCGTCGAAGGCGGACTTGAAGCCCGCGGAGATCGTGGTCATCAGCGACCTTCAGGAAGGCGCGACGCTCGACGCGCTGCAAGGCTACGGCTGGCCGAAGATGGTGACGGTGAAGCTGGAGCCGGTGCGCGCGCAGCATGCGGAGAACGCGAGCGTGTCATGGGTTTCCGAGTCGGATGAATCCGAAACTCCGAGCGAGGACGGGCCGCTGCGTCTGCGCGTGACAAACGCCGCCGAATCCAAGCGGGAGCAGTTTCCTGTGCGGTGGAGCCAGACCACTGACGCCAGCGCCGAGGTCACCGCCTACGTCCCCGCCGGCCAGAGCCGCATCGTCCGCGCACCGAAGCAACCCGAGCGCGCCACCTCGCTCACGCTCACCGGCGACGACACCGCGTTCGACAACAACGTTTTCGTTCTCCCGCCGGCACCGGTCAAAGTCCCGCTCCTCTTCATCGGCGAGGACGCGGACGACGATACCCACGCCTCGCTCTACTATCTGCGCCGCGCCTTTCCGAAGACGCGCCGGCAAAGCGTTGAAGTCGCCGCGCATCGCGACGCGACGGCTGTGCCCGCCTTTCAGCTCCAGCAGGCGCAGCTCCTCGTGCTCGGCGAAAATCCCGCCGATGCGTCGCTCGCGTCCGCCCGGCAGTTCGCGCGCGAAGGGCGGATCGTTATCGCCCCGCTTACCTCGGCGGCGAGCGCGCAGGCCGTCGCCCGGCTGTTGGAAGTGCCGCAGTTCTCCGCGACCGAGGCGACGGTGAAAGACTACGCGCTGCTCGCGCAGATCGACTTTCAGCATCCGCTTTTCGCGGCGTTCGCCGATCCGAGGTTCAGCGATTTCACGAAGATTCATTTTTGGAAATACCGGCGCTTCGATGCGGCGACGCTGCCCAGTGCGAAGATTCTCGCGCGGGTCGACAGCGGCGATCCGGCCATCGTGCAGGTGCCGCTGGGCAAAGGCAGCGTCGTCATTTTCGCGAGCAGTTGGCGTCCCTCCGACAGCCAGCTCGCGCTCTCGTCGAAATTCGTGCCGCTGCTGCAGGCGCTGCTCGACCAGAGCAGCAACGCGCCCGCGCAGAAGGCGCAGTATTTCGTCGGCGACGAAGTGCCGCTGCCCGCCGAGCCCGCCGCGCTGCAAGTGCGCAAGCCCGACGGCACGGAAGTCGCCGCCGTGGCGGGCGCGAAATTTTCCGGCACGGACCAGCCCGGCATCTACGCGATCACGCCCGGTACGCGGCGCTTCGTCGTGAACCTCGCGCCCGACGAAAGCCGCACCGCCCCGCTGCCGCTCGCCCGTTTCACCGCGCTCGGCGTGCCGCTGCTCACCGCCGCGAGCGAAGCACATCCGCCAACACCGCAGCAACTCGCCCAGCGCCAGGCCGTCGAAATCGAGGGCCAGCAAAAGCTCTGGCGCTGGCTCATCGTCGCGGCTCTCGGAGTGTTGTTGCTTGAAACGCTGATTGCCGGGAAACTTTCGCGCGCCCACCGCAGTTCAACCACCGCACCTGCATGACTACTCCGCTGCTCACTCTCGTTCTTGAGCCGATTGTCCGTCGGCACCGGCGTCAACGCACTTTGATTGTAGTTGCGGTCGCGATGGTCGGTTTGTTCCTCGCTGCGCTATTTTTGAGGGAAGGCCACGCGAGCTTTCAATTGAACGGCCTCGCGATTGTCATCGCGAGCGTGGTGATTTGGGTCGTTGCTGACC
>JANXWQ010000276.1 GCA_025351065.1 Chthoniobacter sp.
TTGCCTCGCGCGCGTCGCTCGATGTGTTCCCGGAGTTCGTCGCGCCGCAGGTCACGATTCAGGCGGAAGCGCCGGGGCTGTCGGCGGAGCAGGTCGAGGTGCTGGTCACGCGGCCCGTCGAGAGCGCGGTGAATGGCGCGTCGGATCTCGCGTCAGTGCGTTCGGAAAGCATCCAGGGGCTGAGCATCGTCACCGCCGTTTTCAAGGACAACGCGGACATCCACCTCGCGCGGCAGTCGCTCTCGGAAAAGCTCGGCACCCTCGCGCGGCAGCTCCCCGATGGCGTGCGCGCGCCCACGCTTTCGCCGCTTACGTCCTCGACGATGGACCTGCTGAAGATCGGCCTCGTCTCAAAAAAAATGTCGGGCCGCGACCTGCGCACGTTTGTCGATTGGACGCTCAAGCCGCGGCTGCTTGCCGTGCCCGGCGTGGCGCACGCGAATGTTTTCGGCGGTGAAGTCGAGCAACTCCAGGTGCAGGTGCAGCCGGAAAAACTCGCGGCCTTCGACCTCACGCTGACCGACATCGTCGAGTCGGCGAAAGCGGCGACCGGCGTGCGCGGCGCGGGCTTCATCGACACGCCTGGCCAGCGCATTGTCATCCAAACGGACGGCCAGATGTTCACGCCCGCGGAACTGGGCGAAGTCGTCGTGCGCAAAGGTGCGCCGGTGGTGCGTATGCGCGATGTGGCCGTGGTGAAGCTCGGCGCGGAGCCGAGATTCGGGGCCACGCTCATCATGGGCGGGCCGGGCGTGCTCATCACCATGAGCAGCCAGTACGGCGCAAATACGCTCACCGTCACGCACGCGCTGGAGGAGGCGCTGGCCGAGCTGAAGCCGGTCTTCGCGAGCCAGGGCATCAAGGTCTATGACCACCTGCACCGGCCCGCGACGTTCATCGAGACGGCGCTCGGCAACGTGCAGGATTCGCTGCTCATCGGCGGCGCGCTCGTCGGCATCGTGCTGCTGCTTTTCCTGCTCGATCTGCGCATCGCGTTCATCTCGTTCGTCTCGATTCCGCTCTCGCTGCTCACCGCGGTGCTGGTGCTCGACTGGTTCGGCGTGTCGCTGAATACGATGACCCTCGGCGGCTTTGCCGTCGCCATCGGCGTGGTCGTGGATGACGCGATCATCGGCCTCGAAAACATCCTCCGCCGCCTGCGCGAAAACGCCGCGCTCCCGACGCCATGCGCGCTCTGGCGCGTGGTGCTCGACGCCTCGCTGGAGGTCAACAACTCGGTCGTCTATGCGACCTTCATAGTCGCCGTCGTCTTCCTCCCGGTGCTCACGATGTCCGGTTTGCAGGGACGCTTCTTCGGCCCGCTCGGCGTCGCTTTCATCCTCTCGATCATGGCGTCGCTCGGCGTCGCGCTCACGGTCACGCCGGCGATGGCGCTGGTTTTTCTCAGCCGGGCAAAGGCGCACGACGAGCCGGGCTGGGTGCGCTTTTTGAAACTCATCCACCGCGACTGGGTGCTGCTTTTTGCCCGCCGGCCGCTGCTCACCGTGGCTGGCGCGCTGGTGCTCGTGGCCGGGGCGTGCGCGCTCGTGCCGTTCTTCGGCGGCGAACTGCTGCCGGAGTTTCGCGAGGGGCATTTCGTCATCGGCATGAAGGCCCGGCCCGGCATGTCGCTGGAGGAATCGCTGCGCACCGGCAAGCTGCTTTCCGACAAGATGCTGGCCAACGAACACATCGCGACCGTCGAGCAGCAGATTGGCCGCGCGGAGCAGGGCGAGGACACTTTCGGGCCGGAGCGCAGCGAGTTTCACGTCGATCTGAAACGCGGCACCACGCCCGCGGAGGAGGTGGAGACGCAGGCCTTTCTGCGCGATCTGCTGAAAGATTTTCCGGGCGTGAACAGCGAGGTGATGACGTTCCTCGGCGACCGCATCGGCGAGACCATTTCCGGCGAGACCGCCGCCGTCGTGGTGAATGTGTACGGCGAAGACCTCGACCAGCTCGATGCCACCGCGCGGCTCATCGCGGCGCAGCTTTCCGCGGTCAAAGGCAACGCCGATGTGCAGGTGAAAGCGCCACCCGGCGCGCCTGTGCTCGCCGTGCATCTGCGGCCCGAGCGGCTCACGCAATTCGGCTTCCGCCCGCTCGAAGTGCTCGACGCCGTGGAGACCGCTTTCCAAGGCGCGGACGTGGCGCAGATGGTGCGTGGCAGCCGCATCCACGAGCTGGCCGTCATCCTCGCCGACGAGGCGCGGCGCGATCCGGAGACCGTCGGCAATCTTTTGCTCACCAATGGCGACGGCCTGCGCATGCCCTTGCGCCGGCTCGCCGATGTGGAGCTGACCACTGGCCGCCCGAGCATCCAACACGACGGCGCGCGCCGTCGTCAGACGGTGACGTGCAACGTCGAGAAGCGCGACGTGATGAGCTACGTCGCCGAGGCCCGCAAGCGCGTGGAGGAAAAGGTGAAACTGCCCGGCGGCGTGTACCTCGAATGGAGCGGCGCGGCGCAGGAGCAGGCCAAGGCGGGGCGCGAACTCATCATTCATTTCGCGGTCGCGTTCGTCGGCATCCTGCTGCTGCTTTTCCTCGTCTTCCGCCGCACCAGCCACGTCGCCCTCGTGCTGGCGAATATCCCGTTCGCGCTCGTCGGCGGAGTGCTCGCGGTCTTCGCCAGCGGCGGCTCCACGTCCATCGGCTCATGGGTCGGTTTCGTCACGCTCTTCGGCATCAGCACGCGCAACTCCATCATGCTCATCTCGCACTACGAGCACCTCGTGGAAATCGACGGCGCGGCGTGGTCCATCGAAACCGTCGTGCGCGGCGCGAGCGAGAGGCTCGTGCCGATCCTGATGACCGCGCTCGTGACCGCGCTCGGCGTGCTCCCGCTCGCGCTCGGCAGCGGCGAGGCGGGCCGCGAGATTGAAGGCCCGATGGCGACGGTGATCCTCGGCGGCCTCATCACCTCGACCGCGCTGAACCTCCTCGTGCTCCCCGCGCTCGCGTGGAAATGGGGCCGCTTCAGCGCCGACGAACATATGACCGACGTGCCGTAGGCGGAGCGCCACGCGGCCTTTACGGCTTCGCCGCCGGCTCGGGCATCAGGCGGCGGATGTAGCTTTTGTCGCCCTCGGCGTAGGCGAGCCAGACGGCGTGCGTCTTCGGGTCCACGGCCACGGAGCGGCAGCCTTTGGCGATGGCGATTTCGCCCGCGAGTTCCGCGCCGCTGTCGGTTTCCTGCACGATGGTGAGCAGGCCACCGCCGGGGCAGTAGATGCGGCGCAACGCGGGGTCGATGGCGATTTGATCGACGCCTCCGGGAATGGCGACGGTGGTGATGAGCTTGCCGCTCGTGCTGTCGAGCACGGCGAGCTTGCCATTTCCGCCCGCGGCGAAAATCCGGTGTGTGCCGGGATCGAAGGCGATGCCGTGCGGGCTGTTGGCGGGCTGCACCGACCAGTCGTGCTCGACCTTGTTCGTCACGGGATCAATGACCGAGACGCTCGCCGTGGTCTTGATCGCCTGATAGATGCGCCCGGCCCCGGCGTCCCACACGAGCACCTCCGGCGCTTCGCCGATGGCGACGCTCGCGATGATTTTCAACGTCGCGGGATCGACGACCCACACATCCTTGCCGTCATCGTGGCAGACATAGACGTGCCCGTTTTTCGGACAAAAAAGCGCGTCGTCCGCCGGCCCGCTGAGCGCGACCTCGCCGGTCTTTTCGAGCGTCTTCGCGTCGATGGCGACGAGCACCTTTTCCCGGCTCACACCGACGTAATATTTGCCGCCCTTTTCATCCACGGCCACGCCCTGCGCCGCGCCGGTGGGGACGTGCTTGAGCAGCTTGCCGGAGTCGAGGTCGAAAACGTCGAGCGTCTTGTTTTCCGTGTGGTTCGCGAGCAGCCGCCGCGCGACGGTGTCCACCTCGATGAAGTCGAAGCGCCCTTTCGAGTCCGGCACGACGATGGGTTCGTCCGCCTTGAGCGGCGCGGGCGCGGCTTGGCTAGGTACGAGAGTGAGCAGTAGAGCGATGGAGGCGGCGAGTGGAGAGAGGAGGGATTTCATAGGTGTTGCCGGATTCTGTCCTCCGCTCACCGTTTCGCGAGCGGGAAGTGAGCGATGACGGAAAAGTAAATTTGACCAAGACCCAAGGCGCACTCGCGGCGAATAAAGCATTGCGCCACCTGCGCGGTTTTGTGGAATCTCCCGCTCCCAAATTTCCAAACACCCATACCTCTCCACATGAAAACTCCCATTCGCATCGCCATTACCGGAGCCGCCGGCCAGATCGGTTACTCGCTGCTTTT
>JANXWQ010000311.1 GCA_025351065.1 Chthoniobacter sp.
TGCACGCGGTTGCGGAAGAGGGAGTAGAAAAACATGGCCGTGATTCCGAGCACCAGGCCGCTGGCCGTGGCGACGAGCGCCTCGGACACGCCGTTCGCGAGGAGCAGATCGCGCGAGGTCGCGGTCTGCCCGCTGCCGAGCAGCCCGAAGGAGCGGATGATGCCGATGACCGTGCCGAGCAGCCCGATCATCGGCGACAGCATGCCGATGTCCGCGAGGTACACCGTGCGATGCTGGAGCGAAGCCGCCTGGCTGCCCGCCTCGGTCTCCGCGATTTCGCGGATGACCTCGTAGGATGCCCCCGGGTTTTTCGTCGCAAAATCGAGCGTCCGCTGCACCACCCGCGCCACGGCCTCGCTGTGCCGGCTGGAGATGGCGAGGAGCCCGAGGTAGTCGCGCTTTTTCAAAAGCACATCCGCCGTGTTCATGTAGTGCGGCGTGAGGATGGCGCTGCGGCGCAGGGTGAAAAGATAGACCAGCACGAGCATGACCGTGACCACCGAGAGAAAGCCCAGCGGGATCATGGCCCAACCGCCGTCCTGGATGAGCTTCCATAGCGTCACCGCGTTCACCGGCTGGCTGGCTCCCGCGGCGGGCTGGGTCGCGCCGGCGGCGGGGATGCGCATCATGTCGTCCGCCGTGGCGGGCGGTGCGGGCGCGGGAGCGGGCGGGGCGTCTTTGGCCCCGCGGTCATTGATTGCGGTGACGGCGGTGTCCTTTTTGGAAGGCGCGGCGTTTTGCGCGTGGAGCGTCGCCGCGCCGAGCAAAGCGGCCAGGAAAAGAGCGTGGAATTTCATGAATGACGAAGGCGCATAGTAGCTTCCGAAGCCCGCCTTGCAACCTCCGCGTCACGCCTTTGCCACCCGCTCGTCGCTCGCCACCAGCCCGTCGCGGATGCGGATGATGCGGCGGGCGTGCCGGGCTACTTCCTCCTCGTGCGTGACGACGATGAGCGTGTTGCCCTTGTCGGCGAGGTTTTGGAAAAGCTCGAGGATTTCCTCGCCGGTGCGCGTGTCGAGGTTGCCGGTCGGTTCGTCGGCGAGCAAAATCGACGGCTTGTTCACCAGCGCGCGGGCCACGGCCACGCGCTGGCGCTGGCCGCCGGACATTTCGTTCGGGCGGTGCGTGACGCGGTCGGCGAGGCCCACATCAGTCAGGGCGGCAAGGGCCACGGCGCGGCGCTCGGCGAGCCCGAGGCCGGCGTAGATGAGCGGCAGTTCCACGTTGCGCAGCGCGGTCGAGCGGGCCAGCAGGTTGAAAGTCTGGAAGACGAAACCAATCTCGCGGTTGCGGATTTCGGCGAGTTCGTTGTCGTCCATTTCGCCGACGCTGTGGCCGTTCAGCTCGTAGGTGCCGGAGGTCGGCGTGTCGAGGCAGCCGAGCAGGTTCATCAGCGTGCTTTTTCCCGAGCCGCTCGGCCCCATGATCGCCACGTAATCCCCGCGCTCGATGCTCAGCGAAACGCCGCGCAGCGCATGGACCGTCTCACCGCCCATGTCATACGAGCGGCAGATGGCGTCGAGAAGGATCAGGCTCACTTCGCGCCTTTCACCTCGGCACCCACCTTCACCTTTTTTCCATCCTCCAAGTCTTTGCTCACCGCCTTGTAGCCGCCGGAAATAATCTCCTGCCCCTCGCTCAGCCCCGACACGACTTCAAAGTAATCGCTGTCGCTGATCCCCGTTTTCACGGGCACCTTTTTCGCATGGTCGCCCTCCCGCGCGAAGACCACCTCCGCCGGCTTCACCGGCTCGGCGGGTTTCCCCTCGTGCGGCGTCACCGGCGCGGGCGGCGCCGCGGGGAGCCGCGTGGTCACGCTCTGGATCGGCACGGCCAGCACGCCCTTGCGCGACCGCGTCTCGATCTCCGCCGTCACCGACATGCCGGGGCGAAACGCCTCCTTGTCCTCGATGCGGATTTTCACCTCAAATTTCGGCGCTTCCTGCGGCTGGCTGCTGTTCGCCTGCGCGCCCGCGCCCGAGCCCTTCGACGCATTGGCAATCGCCGTCACCGTCCCGCGAAATTTTTTGTCCTTGAACGGGTCCATCTCCAGCCGCGCCGTCTGCCCCACCGCGATCAGCACCACGTCGATCTCGCCGATGTCCACCCGCGCCTCCATTTCCTCCAGCCGCGCGATGGTCATCATCTCCGTGCCCATGTTGAACGACGTGCCGAGCACCCGCTCGCCGAGCTGCGACTTCAGCTTCGTCACCGTGCCGTCGATCGGCGAACGGATCGTCGTCTTCGAGAGATCGTCATTCGCCTTGTCCACCGCGAAGCGCGCCTGATCCATCTGGTTCGTCGAATTTTCCAGCCGCAGCCGCGCCACCTCGTACTGCGTCTTGAAATCCATGAACTTGTCCGCCGCCACCAGCTTCGCCTTGAACAGCTCCTCGCTCCGTTTGAAATCCGCCGCCGCCTTGGTCAGCTCCGCCTCGGCCTGGCTGCGGCCGCCCTGCGCGAACTTGAAATTCGCCTCCGCTGAATTGCTCCCCGCCTGATAATTGTCCGGCTTGATCTGCACCAGCAGGTCGCCCTTTTTCACCGCCTGCCCCTCGACCACCGGCAGCGCGATGATCTCGCCCGCGACCTCCGGGCTGATCATCACCTGCGTCACCGGCTGGATTTTTCCATTCGAGACTACCGTCTCCGTCACGTCGCGCCGCGTCACTTTTTCCACCTGCACCGCGATCGTTTCGTCCGTCGTGTGCAGTTGGTGGAAAGCGAACCCGCCACCGGCCGCGAGCACCAGCGCGCAGACGGCGGGCAGTTTCCAGCGGCGGCGTTTTTTGGATTTCGGCATGAGGGGTTCACCTTGGCAGCGGGCAGAGAGTGTGAAAAGCCCCGACGCGTTCAAAACACTGCCGAGCCCGCGGCTGATCCCACCGTCGATCAGCCTTTGGTCACGGTTTCGTCGAGGTTCAGGACGGTGCTGGCGACATTGGTCCACGCCGCGAGTTCGGCGGGATCGAGCGCGGCGTTGCGTTTGGTCTCGCCGTTGCTGAGCAGTTTCAGCGCTTCGTCGCGGCTCGCGGTGTAGCGGGTTTTTTGCTTTTGAAAAAGCTCGGTCAGCACCGCGGTCTCGCGCTCGGTGGGCGGGCGCGCGGTGGCGAGGCGGAAGGCGAAGCGGATGCGCTCGGCGGGCGTCGCGCCGCCCTGCGTCATCATGCGCTCGGCGAGGATGCGCGCGGCTTCCACGTAGGTCGGGTCGTTGAGCAGCACGAGCGCCTGGAGCGGCGTGTTGGTGCGTTCGCGGTTCACCGTGCAGGTCTCGCGGTCGGGCGCGTCAAAGGTCTGCATCTGCGGCGGCGGGCAGGTGCGTTTCCAAAAAGTGTACATGCTCCGCCGGTACAAATCCGCGCCGTGGCTTTGGACAAAAACCTGCGCCGTCCAGTTGCCCGAATCTTGGCGCGACGACAGCTCCTGCCACAGGCCAGCCGGCTGATACGGCGAGGCGCTCGGCCCGCCGATTTTCGGACTCAGCAGCCCGCTCATCGCCAGCGCCGCGTCGCGGATTTCCTCCGCGCTCAGGCGGAAGCGCGGCCCGCGCGCGTAGAGCCGGTTGTAGGGATCGCGCTCCTTCATTTCCGGCGTCACGCGCGCGCTCTGCCGGTAGGCTGCGGAGGTCACGATGAGCCGCGCGAGATGCTTCACGTCCCAGCCGCTCTCGCGGAATTCCACGGCCAGCCAGTCGAGCAGTTCCGGGTGGCTGGGCCACTCGCCTTGCGCGCCGAAATCGCTCGCCGTTTTCACGATCCCGGTGCCCATGAAATTTTTCCAAAACCGGTTCACCGCCACGCGCGCGGTCAGCGGATGCTGCGGTTCGATGAGCCAGCGCGCGAGGCCCAGCCGCGTCGGCGGCGCGCCGGCGGGCAGCGGCGGCAGGCTAGCGGGCGTGCCGGGCTCGACCAGCTCGCCGGGCTGGTTATACTGGCCGCGCACTAGAATGTGGGTCGCGCGCGGCTTTTCCATCTGCTGCATCACCATCACGCTCGGCACCTGCTGCTGCACCGTCTTCAACCCAGTGCGCAGGACTTCGAGCTGCGCCGTCGGCGTCTTGAGCAGCGTCGAGACGTTTTCGCGGTAGTGCTTTTGCAAAGCCTCGCGCTGCTTTGCGTCCCGCTTTTCCGCCGGCACGGCGAGCAGCGCCACGATGGCCGGCGGCACTTTGCCGATGGCCGCCGCCGACGGTTCCGTGGTCACCGCCAGCCGCACGCGCCCGATGCTGTGGGCCGCGTAGTGCGTGCCAAAATCCAGCCCCACATGCAGCTCCGTGCCGCCGGGAAAACCGAACGGTTTCTCCGCCACAAACCACGCCGTCCGCGGCTCGTGCCGCACATTGCCCTCCACCGCCCAGCCGGTCTGGCTATTGCCGTCGATGGCTCTGGCGATGCCAAAGTCCGCCTGCGAAAAATCCGCGTCGGCGGCCACGAAACGCACCTTCTCCGTCTGCTTCGGATCGGCCACCGACTGCACCTCCAACGTGACTTCGGAGAGTACAAAATTTCCATTTGGCGCGCGCCCCGGCCCGCCGCCCGTGAGCGAAGGATCGGTCAGCGCCTCCAGCCGCAGCGCGGTCAGCCCGGTGCGCTGCGTGCGCACGGTGATCTCGTAATGATCCATGTCCACGATGGGCCCCGAGGCCAGCACCGATTGATCCGGCTGCACCGCGAGCTTCGAGCCGTTGAGCGACTTCGCCACCGTGGGTGTGAGCACCACCCAGTCGCGCGGCGTTTCCACCGCCAGGGTTTTTTCCCACACCGCCTGCTCGGCCTCGGCGCGCTTCGTCAGTTCGGCGAGTTGCGGCTCGGTCTCGGCAATTTTTTTGCGCAGAGCCTCGATCTGCGTCTGCTGCACGGGCGTGGGCACTTCGAGCAGCGGCGCGGCGTTGCCTTTGCTGCCGTCGAGCCCGTTTTCCGGCACGGCATTGAAGTAGGCGTAGAGCTGATAGTACTCCTTCTGCGTGAGCGGATCGAACTTGTGATCGTGGCATTGCGTGCAGTTCACCGTGAGCCCGAGAAAGGCGGTGCCGAAGGTGTTCACGCGGTCGAAAATGTAGTTCGTCAGGTACTCCTCCGCGATCGCGCCGCCCTCGAAATTGATCATGTTATTCCGGCAGAAACCGGTCGCCATTTTCTGCTCCACCGTGGCTTCCGGCAAAAGGTCGCCCGCGAGCTGCCATAGGATGAACTGGTCATACGGCAGGTTTTTGTTGAACGCCTCGATCACCCACTCGCGCCACTTCCACATCTCGCGCCCCGCGTCGAGATGGTAGCCGTGCGTGTCCGCGTAGCGCGCAAGGTCGAGCCAGTGGACGGCCATCTTTTCGCCAAAGCGCGGCGAGGCCAGCAGCCGGTCCACCAGCCTGCCATAAGCCTCGGGCGACTGATCGGCAGCGAACGCATCCACCTCCGCGGGCGTCGGCGGCAGCCCGGTGAGGTCGAAGGTCACGCGCCGGATCAGCGTCTCGCGCGAGGCCTCGGGCGATGGTTTCAGCCCGTCCTTCGCCAGCCGCGCGCCGATGAAACCGTCGATCGCATTTCCATCGCCGAGCTTCGGCACCGCCGGACGCAGCGGCGCGATGAGCGACCAGTGCGGCTCATATTTTGCCCCCTGCGCGATCCATTTTTTAATGAGCGCGATCTGCTCCGGCTTCAGCTTTTTGTCGCTCTTCGGCGGCGGCATTTGCTCCTCCGCATCGTGCGACTCGATCCGCACCACCGCGTCGCTTTTCGCGAGGTCGCCGGGCACAATCGCGCGCACGCCCTCCAGCTCCGCCCGCGCCCCGTCCGCCGTGTCGAGCCGGCGGTCCGCCTTGCGCGCGCGTTTGTCCGGGCCGTGGCAGGCGAAGCAGTTTTCCGCGAGGATCGGGCGGATGTCGCGGTTGTAGGAAAGCTCCTGCGCGGGCAGCGTGCCGGCCGCGGCGAGCGCGGTGAGCGGGAGAAAAAGGCGGATGTTCATCGGCGGAGGTGTGCGGGTGGAAAGGCGGACAGCCCCCACTTTCTTAGCCAATCGCCTGCCGCGCAAGCGCGGCCGCTTTCACAAAATGATGCCCACCACCGCCGTGAACACGTAGCACGCCAGCAGCCCCGCGAGCATCGCCCGCAAGCCGATCTTCGCCAGGTCGCCGCGCCGCTCCGGCGCGAGCGCGCCGATGCCGCCGATCTGGATCGCGATGCTCGAAAAATTCGCAAACCCGCACAACGCATAGCTCGCCAGCGTCACGCTGCGCCCGTCGAGCACGCCGGGGTGCGCTTTCACGTACGAGGACAGGTCGAGGTAGCCCACGAATTCATTCAGCACCACCCGCTCCCCCAGCACCTGCCCGATGAACGCGCAGTCCTTCCACGGCACGCCCATGAGCCACGCGAACGGCGCATTCGCCCAGCCGAGCACCTGCTTCAGCGACACCGCCTCCGCGATTCCCGCCGCATGCTGCGGCCACTCGAAAAGCGCCCCCGCCATCGCCACCACCGCCACGAATGCGATCAGCATCGCCATCACATTGATCGACAGCATCGCGCCCTCGCCCGCGCCCGTGCAGAGCGCGTCGATGCTGTTCACCGCCGTGCGCGGCGTTTGGAAATGATGCCGCTCTCCCGTCTCGCTCTTCTCCGTCTCGGGAAACATCACCTTCGCCATTAGCAAACCCGCCGGCGCGCCCAGCACCGACGCCGTGAGAATGTGCCCAGCGCTCATCCCCTCCATGCCCGCGTAAATAGCCATCACCCCCGTCGCGATGGTCGAGAACCCCGTCGTCATCAGCGCCATGATTTCGCTCGGCGTCATCCGCGCGAGGTACGGCTTGATGAGCAGTGCCGCCTCCGTCTGCCCGAGGAAAATATTGCTCGCCCCGGCCAGACTCTCGCTCCCGCTCGTGCGCATCGCCTTCTGCATCACCCACGCCATCCCCGCGACCACCTTTTGCAAAACGCCCCAATGGTACAGCAGCGCCGACAACGCCGAGATCAGGATGATCGTCGCCGTGATCGTTATCGCGAAAACGAACCCGCCCGCCGGCCCGAACACGCCCTTCAACGTCGCCGCATCCCCCAACGGCCCGAAGACCATCTTCGCCCCTTCATTCGCATACACATTGAGCTGATCCACCACGTCCTGCGCGCCCGCAAAAATCCCCACTCCGACCGGCGTCTTCAGGATGAAAAGCGCGAACCCAAACTGCAGCCCCAGCCCCCACAAAACCGTGCGCCACGGAAAAGCCCGCCGGTTATTGGACAGCACCCACCCCAGCGCGAGGAGGACAACGAGACCAAGCAGGCTGATAAGTCGAAGCATATCGGACGCGCAAGCTAATGGACAACCAGAGATTCCGTCAGGCGAAAAGCGGGGCCGTCGGCGAAAAGCGAACCGCCCTCCGTTCGGACGGCCCAATACGTCCAACCCAGGCCGTTCGGATCCATACGGGCTAGCTGGGAGTCGCGTCAGTTGTCAGCGAGCACCTCTGAGCTTCGGATGCAGGCAGAAAGTCAGAGCAGATGCGATGATAACGAT
>JANXWQ010000321.1 GCA_025351065.1 Chthoniobacter sp.
GTCCCTACCGCTGCTGCGCAGCCGCGCCCGGTTTGCCATCCACCGGCATGAGCACCGGCACGGCTTCGCAGACTTCGCGCCAGCCGGGGAAGTTCCAGGTGTTCGGAAAACCCGCGCACTGCGCCGGCTTCACCGGCTGGATGGCGCAGTCGCGTCCGTCGAGAAAAATGCACTCGTGCGAATCGCCTTTGTCGGTCAGCGCGAGACCGTCGCGCTGCGGGCGGAGGCGCGTGTAGCGCTGGATGAAGTCGTGCTCGCCAATGCCGAGGTGCGCGGCGACAGCGGCGATCTCGGCGTCGCCAACTTTCACAAAGCCGGGCCATCGGCAGCAATTTGTACAGCGCTGGCAGGCGTAGTGGACAGCATGGGACATGGCCGCGGATCATTGACACATTTCATCATTCTGACAAATCTCCCCGCCCGCATGAAAACCTCTGCCCCGCTCCTCGCGCTGACTTTCGCCGCCGTCCTCCCCGCCTCCGCCGCGGTCGATTTTGAAAAGGACGTGCGACCCGTCCTCGAATTCAACTGCGTGCGCTGCCACAACCCGAAGGGCACCGAGTTTGAAAAGGGCGACACCGACCTCAACCTCACGACGCACGAGACTTCCACGGAATCGAAATCCACGATCGTTCCCGGCGACGCGGGCAAGAGCAAACTCTACACGACGACCGTGCTCGCCGATGACGCGAAGAAGCTGATGCCGCCGAAAAACAAGGCCACCGGCGCGCTAGAGCGAATCACGAAAGAGGAGTCGGAGATTTTGAAAAACTGGATCAACGAGGGCGCGAAGTGGCCCGACGGCGTGGCGCTGGTGGCGCGGAAAAAGGAGGTGGTTGGCGGCAACGAAATGGCGCTCGTGACGCAGGCGTTTGCGCGCATCACCGAAATGACGAAGGAGAAGACCGCCGCCGAGATGAAGGCTTACTCGGTCGAGATTCCGGGCACGGATGTGACCTTCGAGATGCTGCCGATTCCGGGCGGCAAGTTCAAAATGGGCAGCCCCGAAAGCGAGAAGGGCCGCAAGCCCGACGAAGGCCCGCAGCACGAGGTCGAGATCGCGCCTTTCTGGATGGAAAAATGCGAGGCGACGTGGGGCGAGTTCGAGCTGTTCATGTATCCCAACGAGGAGAAAAAAGCGCGCGAGACGAAGAAGCTCCCGGCGATGCTCAATGCGCTGACCGACGCCATCACCCACCCGACATCGCCCTACGTGGAGATGAGCTTCGGCATGGGCAAGGACGGCTTCCCCGCGATCTCCATGACCCAGCACGCGGCCAACAAATACTGCCAGTGGCTGAGTGCGAAGACCGGCCACTTTTACCGCCTGCCGACCGAGGCCGAGTGGGAGTACGCCGCGCGCGCCGGCACGACGACGGCGTATTTCTGGGGCGATGATCCCGCGCCGATGGGTGACTATTGCTGGTGGGGAAAAAACAGCGATTTCAAATATCAAAAGGTCGGCAAGAAAAAACCGAACCCGTGGGGTCTGCACGACATCCTCGGCAACGTGACCGAATGGACGCTCGACCAGTACGATCCCGCCTACTACGCGAATTCACCCGCCGCGAATCCCTGGAGCAAAGCCACGAAGCCTTATCCCCACAGCGCCCGCGGCGGTTCGTGGGATGACGACGACGCCACGAGGCTCCGCGCCGCCGCGCGCCGCGCCTCGGACAAGAGCTGGAAAATCCAGGACCCGCAGTTGCCGAAAAGCATCTGGTACCACACCGACGCGCAGTTCCTCGGCTTCCGCGTCGTGCGCCCGCTGAAAACACCGAGCGCCGAGGAGATGAACGCCTGCTGGAACAGCGGCGTGGAGAAGGACAATCCGCTGCTGAAAAAGGCGGAGTAGCAGCGGCTGCAGGGGACGCTGGCAGCTTCCGCTACAGCCGCGCCGCGACGGCGTGCGGCGCGAGCGTGAACTGCTCGCCCTCGCGCGCCGCGTCGATGCGGATGCTGCTACCCGCCGCCGTGGCCATGTCGCGCGCGTGCATGAGCATGCTGGAGATGGCACGGTCGTCGTGCTCCGGGTCGTGGTGGAAAAGGAACAGCCGCTTCACCCGCGCGGCGATGGCGAAGCGCACCACGTCATCCACGCAGCCGTGACCCCAGCCGACATGGCTTTTGTACTCCTCGGCGGTGTACTGCGCGTCGGTAATGAGCACGTCGGCGTCCAGCACAAATTCCGCGAGCTTTTCCTCGATCGTTCGCGGCAGCTCGCCGCCGTGCGCCGACGCCGTGTGCTCGTTGAAGGACTCATTGTCCGGCAGGTACACCACCGAGCCGCTGTCGGAAAAAATACGGTAGCCCACGCAGATGCCGGGGTGGTTGACAAAGCACGCCTCGACCCGCGCGGGCCCGATCTGAAAGGCCATGTCCTTCAGTTCCTCGATGAGGATATTTCCCGGCATCTGCTTTAGCGCGATGGGGAAATACGGGCTCTCCATCTGCCCGGCGAGCGTGGCCGCCAGCCCGTCGCGCGCGCCCTCGTAGCCGAGGATGCGGACGTGGTTTCGCGCGTTGTAGGCGGGGAGAAAAAACGGGAACCCCTGGATGTGATCCCAGTGCGTGTGCGTGACCAGCACGGTGATGTTCATCGGCCGTGCACCAAATTCCTGCGCCAGCGCCTGCCCCAGCGGACGGATGCCTGAACCCGCGTCCAGGATGATCAGCTCGCCATCCACCCGCAGCTCTACGCACGCGGTATTGCCACCAAAGAAAACCGTGGACGGCCCCGGCGTCGGGATCGACCCGCGCACGCCCCAAAATTTCACCTTTGTCCCCAGCTCCCCCGGCCCGGCCGCCAGAGGTTCCACCGCCGACTCCACCGGAGCTTCCGCCACCGGCCCCGCCTCCCCCACCCGCGCGATAGCCGGATGCCGCACCACCTCGCGCAGGTCGGCAAAGTCAATCGGCTTCAGCAAATAGGCGTCGGCTCCGGCTTCCTTCGCGCCCTGCCGGTCGGCCTCGTAGTCGCTGCCCGACATCACCACCAGCTTCGTTTGCGCCAGCTCCGCCTGCCCGCGCACCATGCGGCAGACATGAAAGCCATTGCCCCGCGGCATCATCAGGTCGCACAGGATCACCTCAGGCCGATGCGCCAGCGCCAGCTCCATGCCCCGTTCGCCGTCCTCCGCCTCCAGCACATTCCAACCATCCCGCGCGAGCAGAATGGCCGCCGGCCGCCGGCAGTAGTCGTCATCGTCGATGATCAGGATCGTCTTCATTCAAACGCCGGGAATCGTGACAGAGTTGGGAGAAAAAACAGGCACACCGTTTTCAGGAATCCGCGCATATCAGACCAACCGCCGCACCGCGTCCAGCGCGGAGTTTTTTGGCGGAAAGGCGCGGGCTTCAGTGCTGGCGCAATTTCACGCCGGGGCGGTTATTTTTTTCAACGCAGAGACGCAGAGGCGCAAAGGACGCAGAGGTTTGGCTGCCGAAATCCCTCTCTGCGATCTCTGCGTCTCTGCGTTTTCAAAAAAAATGCAGCGATCCACCAAAATGAGCCACCACCCGTGCGCCATCGCGCTTGTCCACAGCTGCCGCCGCCGCTAGCCTCGCCGCCATGAACGTCCCGAACCTCCG
>JANXWQ010000345.1 GCA_025351065.1 Chthoniobacter sp.
GCCTCCTCGACACCCTCACTGCGGGCGGCGCGACGGACACGCCACCACCCAGCCTCGCCGCGCTCATCGCCGGGTTTCAAAAAATGTGCGACGCCGTGGCCTACGCGCACTCGCGCGGCGTCGTCCACTGCACGCTCCGCCCGGAAGTCATTACGGTGGGCCGCTTCGGCGAGGTCTTCGTGAACAACTGGGGGCTCGCGAAAATCTTCACCCGCGAGGGCGAAAGTGTGCCGCGCGTGGAAGCGCCCGCCGCCGGTGCCGAGCCCGGGCTCTCGCGCTACACCGCGCCAGAGCAGGCCGAGGGCGCGCTCGAGGACATCGACCCGCGCACCGACATCCACGCGCTCGGCGGCATCCTTTTCCGCATCCTCACGCTCCGCGATCCCCTCACCGCCGAGACCGAATCCGAGCTGCTCGACCAGGCGCTCAGCCCCCGCACTGCGCCCGCCGCCCAGCCGCCCGGCCCGCACTGGCCCGGCGGAAAATTCCCCGAAGCCCTCGCCGCCACGGCCATGCAAGCGCTCAGCCTCGCCCGCGACGACCGCCCTGCCACCGTGCGGAAACTCCAGCAGGAAATCTCCGCCTGGCAGGAAGGCGCCGCCGCCGGCAGCGCCGAGTCCGGCGGGCTGTGGAAAGGGCTGAGCGGGCTGCTCGGGCGGCACTAAAAACCAACGCTTCATGAATCTCGCCAGCTACCTCACCGCCCGCACCGCGCTCATCGAACGCGCCCTCGACGGCTTCCTCCCGCGCGCCAGCGTGAAGCCCACCACGATCCACAAAGCGATGCGCTACTCGCTCTTCGCCGGCGGCAAACGCCTGCGCCCCGTGCTCACCCTCGCCGCCGCCGAAGCCTGTGGCGGTGGGCTTCGGCGGGCCGTACCCGCCGCGTGCGCCGTGGAGTGCATCCACACCTACTCGCTCATCCACGACGACCTCCCCTGCATGGACGACGACGACCTCCGCCGCGGACGCCCCACCTCGCACAAGGTCTTCGGCGAAGGCGTGGCCGTGCTCGCTGGCGACGGGCTGCTCACCATCGCCTTCGAAATCCTCGCGCAAGCCGCACCCACGCCGCGCTACTCCACCGCCGCCCTCATCCGCGAACTCGCCAGCGCCAGCGGCAGCCAGTGGCTCATCGGCGGCCAAGTCGCCGACCTCGAGGGCGAGGGAAAAAAAGTGGACGGCCCCGGCTTGAAATACATCCACCGCTGCAAGACCGCCGCGCTCCTCACCGCCAGCATCCGCCTCGGCGCGATGGGTGCGAACGCCACGCCCGCACGCCTCGCCGCGCTCACTGCCTTCGGCCAGGCGCTCGGCCTCGCCTTCCAAGTCATTGACGACATCCTCGATGTCACCCAGACCACCGAAAAGCTCGGCAAAACCGCCGGCAAAGACATGGCCGCGACCAAGGCCACCTACCCCGCCATCTTCGGCCTCGACCGCTCCCGCAAGGAGGCCCGCCGCCTCACTGCGGCCGCCCACACGTCGCTCAAACCGTTCGGAAAAAACGCCGCCACTCTCCGCGCCCTCGCCGACTATCTGCTCGCGCGGGAGTACTGATTTCCGGGGAGCACACGCGTCGCGCGTGTGCTCCCCGGACTCTCACGCCACGAGCCGCAGATTGGGGTCGATGTCCACGCTCAACGGCGAAGTCTCCCCGTGCGCAAGTTTGAGCGCGGCGACGTAGCCGATCATCGCCGCATTGTCTGTGCAAAGCGCGGGCTCGGCGACGAGCAGTTCCAGCCCGCGCGCGGCGGAGGCCGCGCGGAATTTTTCCCGAAGCCGCGTGTTGCAACTCACCCCGCCGCTCAGCGCGATGACGCGCCGACCCGTGGCCTCGCTGGCACGTAAAGTTTTCGCCACGAGCACGTCCACGACGGCTTCCTGAAACGACGCACACACGTCGGGAAGGCTGATGCCGCCTAGCTTCGGGAGGAGGTAGCGCACGGCGGTCTTCAGGCCGCTGAAGCTGAAATCGAAGTCGTCCGAATGGAGCATGCTGCGCGGAAAATCCACGCGCATCGCGTCGCCGTCCGCGGCGATGCGGTTCACATTTGGGCCGCCGGGATACGGCAGGCCGAGCAGCTTGCCCACTTTGTCGAAAGCCTCGCCCGCCGCGTCATCCTGTGTCTGGCCAAGGAGCCGGTATTTTCCAAACGCCTCGATCTCCACGAGCAGCGTGTGCCCGCCGCTGACGACTAGCGCCACCGCCGGACGCACGCCCTCCGCCGTGCCGAAGAACGGCGAGAGCAAATGCCCTTCGAGATGATTGATCGCGAGATACGGTTTGCGCCGCGCCACGGCGAGCCCCTTGGCCACTGACGTGCCGATCATCAGCGAACTCGCGAGCCCCGGCCCGCACGTCGCGGCGAAGGCGTCGATGTCAGCGAGCGCCACACCCGCCGCGGCGAGCGTGCGGGTGATGACCGGGCGCAGCGCGCGGAGATGATTGCGCGACGCCACCTCCGGCACCACGCCGCCCGTCAGCGCGTGCAGCGGGATCTGCGATGCCACTTCGCTCGAAAGCAGCGCATCGCCGCGCATCACCGCCGCGGCGGTCTCGTCGCACGAAGTCTCGATCGCGAGCACCGTCACCTCACTCACTTGCCTCCGCGTTGCGCATAGATGAGCACGCCTTTGAGCGCATCCACCGCGCGGTCGAGCTGCGTGTCGCGGAAGTTCGCGAGGTCCTTTTTTCGCTGCTCATCCGGCAGATCCTCGCGACGCTGGAGAATCAGCGCCCTTTCCTGGTCGAGCGTCATCGTGGCGAGAATCGTGGGCGCGACCCCATGCTCGTGGATCACCTGGTGCCCCGGCGTGTAGTATTTCGCGGTCGTGAGCCGCAGTGCCGATCCATCCGGGAGCTGCATGATGCTCTGCACGCTGCCTTTTCCAAAAGTCGTCTCGCCCACGAGGATCGCGCGGTTCGTGTCCTTCAGAGCGCCCGCGACGATTTCACTGCCGCTCGCGCTGCCGTTATTGATGAGCACCGCGACGGGGTAATTTGCACGGCGGCGCAGCGCGGGATTCGCGGTGTACTTCCGCGACTGCGAAGCCACGCGCCCCTCGGTCGTCGCCACGACCGTCGCGGGCGGCAGAAACATCCCGGCGACATCCACCGCGGAATTCAGCAGACCGCCGGGATTGAACCGCAAATCCAGCACGAGCGCCTGCAGGCCCTTCTTCTCCAGTTCATCGAGCTTCTTCGCGAGTTCTTCCGCCGTCGGCGCATTGAACTGCGTGATCCGCGCGTAACCGATTTTCATCGGCCCGGTCATCTCCTGCGGCAGCAGCTTCGCATCCTTCACGCTCCACACTTTGATCGTCTCGCGCACCAGCTCGAAGTCTTTGATCTCTTTCGTGCCGGGACGCAAAATCGTGAGCGTCACCTTCGTGCCCGGCGCTCCGCGGAGCTTCTCCGTCGCGCCATTGATGTCCATCCGCTCAGCGCTCTGCCCGTCTATTTTGATAATCTTGTCCCCCGGCAGCAGACA
>JANXWQ010000348.1 GCA_025351065.1 Chthoniobacter sp.
CGCGAAAAGTTCGTCGAGCGCGACGCCAACTTTTTCCTGCACCGCCGCGTCGTCGTGGTAGTGGGCGGCCATGATGTTGACGTGGATGTTGCCGTCGCCCGCGTGGCCGAAGCAGGCGATGGGGTAGCCGTGTTTTTTGCGCAGCTTTTCGGCGAAGGCGGCGAGGTCGGTGAGCCGTCCGCGGGGGACGACGATGTCCTCGTTGAGCTTCACCAGCCCGGTCGCTTTCAGCGATTGCGAAAAGGCGCGGCGCAAGTCCCAGAGCGCCTCGCAGGCCGTTTCGCCGACGGCGGTTTTTGCGCCGATGGCTTTGAGTTTCGCGAGCAAAGCGGCGAGGGATTTCACCTCCGAGCGCACGGAGGCGGGCTGGCCGTCGAGATCGACGAGGAGGTGCGCGCTGCCGGGCGGCGCGAGGCGATGGCCGAGGTGCCGGCCCGCGGCGGCGAGGGTGAAGGCGTCGGCGATTTCCAACGCGGACGGCAGAAACCCGGCGGCGAAAATGGCCTGCACCGCCTCCGCCCCCGCGCGGAAAGTGCGAAAACTCGCGGAGAGCGTCGCCCGCGCGGGCGGGCGCGGGAGCAGGCGCAGCGTGGCTTCGGTGACGACGCCGAGCAGCCCTTCGCTGCCGACAAACATGCCGATGAGATCGAAGCCGGTTTTGTTTTTGTGCGTGCGCCCGCCGGTGCGGAGCACGCGGCCGTCGGCGAGCACGACTTCGAGCCCGAGCACGTAGTGGCGGGTGACGCCGTACTTCAGGCAGCGCGGGCCGCCCGCGTTCGTGGCGATGTTGCCGCCGAGGCTGCACTCTTTCAGGCTCGCCGGGTCGGGCGGGTAGAAAAGTCCGCGCTTTCTCGCCTCGGCCTGGAGCACGCCGGTGATGACGCCGGGCTCCACGACCGCCACGGCATCGGCGAAGTTGATTTCCTTGATCCGGTTCATCCGCGCCAGCGAGAGCGCGATGCCGCCGCGCATCGGCACGCACCCACCCACGTAGCCCACGCCCGCGCCGCGCGGCGTGACGGGGATGCGATGGCGCGTGGCGAATTTCAGCAGCCGGCTCACGTCATCCGTGGACTCGGCAAAGACCACAGCCTCGGGCGTGTGGCTGGCGAACCATTTGTCCGTCGCGTGCGTGGCGAGCGTCGGCGCGTCGGCGGCCACACGATCTTTGCCGAGCAGCTTCGTGAGCTGGCGGGCGAGGGTCATTCCGCGGGCGGCGTGCGCGCTTTGTGACCAAACAGGCGGTTGATCAGGCCGGACTTTTTCGGCAGCGGGGTCGCCGCGGGCTCGACCGGAATGGCGATGGCCACGGGGATCGGCGTGGCTTTCGGCAGGATGGCAACGGCCGCAGGCTGGCGCAGCTTTTCCACGGGGTTCGGGGTGGCGACGGCGGGCGGCGCAGGCGGCGGCGGCTCAGCGGCGAAGCCCTCGTGCGAAACGACCGTCCCTTTGCCCGCGCTGATGAGGAGGCGGCCGAGTTCTTTCCCGTCCTCGCCCAGGCACGTCACGCGCCACAGCGGCGCGGCGGCCGCCCCGTCTTTTTTCAACTCGTACTGCATGGCCGTCACGTTCACGTCATTAGCCAGCGCGTACTGCTGCGCCAGCTTCGCGGCGCGGTCGGAATTGACCTTCAGCGCGTCGCCGCCCACCACGTCCTCCACGCGCAGATTCTCGGCAAACTGCGACACGTCGCGCGAGGCCACGATCACCCCGCCCGCGACCACGTACTCATGCACGCCGCTTTCCGCCTTCGGATCATGCACGATAAAATACCACCGCTCCGGCACCGGCGTCCCGTCGCGCGCCTCGATGCGCGCCAGCCGCTTCGCCTCGCCGCGCGGCAGCAGTTTCAAGGCGGCGAGCGCGGAGTTGGCGGGTTCGGTTTCCGCGCGCAGAGGCGCGGCGAAAAGCAAAAGGAGTGAAGCGGAAAAGGACAGACGCATGGCCGGAAGTTCGGCGCGGAGTGTAGCGCAAGCGCCCGCCTTTCCAAGCGAATGTCCCGCGCCGCGCCGCGCGAGGAATTGCTTTACGCATCCGGCGCGGACGCCCAAGTTTTTCCGCATGATTATCAAGCCCAAGATTCGCGGATTCATTTGCACCACGGCGCACCCGGAGGGCTGCGCGGCGCAGGTCGGAGAGCAGGTTGCTTTTGTGCGGAAAAAAGGCGCGATCCCCGGCATGGCGAAGCGCGTGCTCGTGATCGGCGCGTCCACGGGCTACGGGCTGGCGAGCCGCATCGTGCCAGCGTTTGCGGGCGGTGCGGCCACGCTCGGCGTGTTCTTTGAAAAGGCCGGTGAGGAAGGCCGCACGGGCAGCGCGGGCTGGTACAATTCCGTCGCTTTTGAAAAGGCCGCGCACGCCGCCGGGCTCTATGCGAAGAGCATCAACGGCGACGCCTTCTCCGACGCGATCAAGGAGCAGGTCATCGCCGCGATCAAAGCCGACCTCGGCCAGGTGGACGCCGTCATTTACTCCCTCGCCTCCCCGCGCCGCACGCACCCGCGCACCGGCGTCACGCACAGTTCCACGCTGAAGCCGCTCGGCGCGCCCTTCACCGCGAAGACCGTGAACACGGACAAGGGCGTGGTCACGGACATCACCATCGAGCCCGCGAGCGAGCAGGAAGTCGCGGACACCGTCGCGGTCATGGGCGGCGAGGATTGGGAAATGTGGATCGATGCGCTGCAAGCCGCGGGCGTGCTCGCGGACCAGGCGTTCACCGCGGCCTACAGCTACATTGGGCCCGACCTGACGTGGGCCATCTACCGCAACGGCACCATCGGCCGCGCGAAGGAACACCTCGAAGCCACCGCGCAGCGCCTGCAAACGCGGCTCGGTGAGAAGGGCGGGCACGCCTTTGTCTCGGTGAACAAAGCGCTCGTCACGCAAGCCAGCTCGGCCATCCCCGTGGTGCCGCTCTACATTTCCATGCTCTACAAAGTGATGAAAGCCCACGGCCTGCACGAAGGCTGCATCGAGCAGATTTACCGCCTCTTTGCCACCCGGCTCTACGACCACTCCGCACCGCCGCCCGACGAGGCCGGCCGCGTCCGCCTCGACGACTGGGAAATGCGCCCCGAAATCCAGGCCGAAGTCGCCGCCATCTGGCCGCAGGCGACCACGGAAAATCTCGACGCCCTCACCGACATCGCCGGCTACCGCACCGAGTTTTTGAAGTTGTTCGGCTTCGGCCTGCCCGGCGTGGACTACGACACGGAAAGCGAGCCCGTCGCCCCGCTGCCGTCGGCGGGCTGAGACCGAAATGGCCTGGCCGCAAAACTACGCGCCGCTCGACAGCGCGCTGCTTTCCACGCTCGTGGCCGCGGTGCCCGTGGTGGTGCTGCTCGGGCTGCTCGGGCTGGCGCACTGGCGCGCGCATTGGGCGGCGCTCGCCGGGCTCGTCAGCGCGCTGGCGGTGGCGGTGCTCGCTTTCAAAATGCCGCCGGTGCTGGCGCTCGCGTCCGCGGGATACGGCGCGGCGTTCGGGCTGTTTCCGATTGGGTGGATCGTGCTGAACGCGCTGTTCATTTACGAGCTGTCGGTCGAGACGGGGCAGTTCGCCGCTTTGAAAATGCAGATCGCCGGGCTGGCGGGCGACCGGCGCATTCAGGCGCTGCTCATCGCGTTTTGTTTCGGTGCGTTCATCGAGGGCTGCGCGGGTTTCGGTGCACCGGTCGCGATCACGGGCGCGATGCTCGTGGGGCTCGGCTTCAAGCCGCTCGAAGCCGCGAAGCTCGCGCTCATCGGCAACACTGCGCCGGTCGCGTTCGGCTCGCTCGGCATCCCGCTCACCACGCTGAACAGCGTGACCGGCCTCGACCTGCACGCGCTGAGCGCGATGGTCGGGCGGCAGTTGCCGGTGTTCTCGCTCATCGTGCCGTTTTGGCTCGTGGCCGCGCAGGCCGGCTGGCGCGGGATGCGCGAGGTCTGGCCCGCGTGCCTCGTCTGCGGCGCGAGCTTTGCCACGACGCAGTTCCTCGTCAGCAATCTGCACGGCCCGTGGCTGGTCGATCTCGCGAGCAGCGTGGCCGCGATGCTCGCGCTCGTGCTGCTGCTCCGCGTGTGGAAGCCGCGCGCAGCGCGGGTAGGGACGGCACTCCGTGCCGTCCGGGGCGAGCGCAGCGAGGCGGCGGGCGAAAGCGCAACGCCATCCGAACCACCCACCACCTCGCTCCGCTCGCCCGGCGGAGGGCAGGGCGTGCCGGCCC
>JANXWQ010000354.1 GCA_025351065.1 Chthoniobacter sp.
AAAAAGCGCCTGAGCAATTCGTCTATTTCGACCGCCAGCAGAACGAGCTATTCAAGGACGGCCCGAAGAAGATTGTCTTCCACAACCGCGTGCTGCCCTCGGACATCACCGTCGGCTACGAGGAGCTGTCGCATCTCGTCGTGAAAAAGATCAACGGCGTGGAACTGCAAAGCCTCGCCGACGTGCCCGGCGCGCTGACCAAGGCCGTGGACGGCCTGCACAAGATCGAAGTCGATGGCGAACCCACGGTCATCTACCTCGACGCCGCGCAGGTCGCCGCGGGCGAGGCCGCGTTCATGCAAAAGTACCGCCTGCCTGCGCTCAAGCGGCTCGAATAAATGGCCGCCGCCGACTGGGGCGCGCTGTTCGACTGGGACGGCGTGGTCATTGATTCGTCATCGCACCACGAGGAAAGCTGGGAGCGGCTCGCGCTGGAAGTTGGCCGGGTGCTGCCGCCCGACCATTTTCTCAAAGGCTTCGGTCGCAAGAACGAAGTCATCATCCCCAAGCTCCTCGGCTGGACCCACGACCCCGCGGAAATCCGCCGCCTTTCCCTCCGCAAAGAAGCACTCTACCGCGAAGTCGTGGCCGAGCGCGGGCTCACCGCGCTGGCCGGCGTCCGCACTTGGCTCGAGCGCCTGCGCGACGCCGGCGTGCCCTGCGCCATCGGCTCCTCCACCCACCGCGCGAATATCGACCTCTCGCTCGGCCTCATCGGGCTCGCGGAATTTTTCACCGCCATCGTCACCGCCGAGGATGTCTCCACCGGCAAACCCGACCCCGAGGTTTTCCTCACCGCCGCCGCCCGCATCTCCCGCCCGCCCGAGTGCTGCGTCGTCTTTGAGGATGCCCACGTCGGCATCGCCGCCGCCCGCGCCGGCGGCATGCGCGTCGTCGCCGTCGCCACCACCCACCCCGCCAGCGAACTCACCGCCGCCGACCTCGCCGTCCTCCGCCTTGACGAACTGCAACCCGCCACGCTCGCCGCGTGGTTCGCGGAGTAAAATTGCGCGCTACAAGCGCGGGATCGCGCACCACAAAGCGCAGTTTTCTGCCGACCTTCAGAAAGCTGCTGTGGCTGGGGAAGTCGTGGGCATGTTAGCAGCGGGGTTCGGAACGGCTGGCAGATGGTCGCGGAAATTGGAAGGTGCAACGGCTGCCCTTCATCGCCATTCCGCGGCGGTGCGGCGCGGTGCCGGACTGGTGTTTGCGCCTTGCATGGGTGGCGCGGTTGATGTGACTTCGCTGCACGATGTCCTGCCGCCTTGAGCCCACTTGGAAAAGCCGTTTCGCCAGGTTCATGCCCTTTGGCCTTGGGCAGACGAAGCCGAAGCATTTCCGCGACATGCTGGGCATCGTGTGGAAGAACCGCGACAACCTGCCGTACGCGTGGAAGGTCATCACGCGCGGGGTGTGCGACGGCTGCGCGTTGGGCGTGGCAGGGCTGCACGACTGGACGATCAAGGGCACGCACCTCTGCATGACGCGGCTGAATCTGCTGCGGCTCAATACCATGCCGGCCTTCGATCCCGCGGTGCTCGCGGACATCGCGCCGCTCGCCCGGCTCGACAACGCGGAGCTGCGTGAACTGGGGCGCATCCCGTTTCCGATGATCCGCGAGGCGGGCGCGCGTGGTTTTCGCCGACTCTCGTGGGACGACGCACTCGCGCGCATCGCGGGGAAAATCCGCGCGTCGGCACCGGATCGCACGGCGTTCTTCGTGACCGCGCGCGGGGTGACGAACGAGGTCTATTACGTGGCGCAAAAGGCGGCGCGGTTCATCGGCACGAACAACGTGGATAACGCCGCGCGCATCTGCCATTCGCCCTCCACCGCGGCGATGAAGCGCACGGTCGGCGTGGCCGCGAGCACTTGCAGCTACAGGGATTGGTATGGCACCGACCTGATTATTTTCTTCGGCTCGAATCCGGCCAACGACCAGCCGGTGGCGACGAAATATCTGCACGAAGCGAAGCGGCTCGGCACGAAAGTCGTGATGGTGAATCCGTATTTCGAACCCGGCATGCAGCGCTACTGGGTGCCGTCCACGGTGGGCAGCGCGCTCTTCGGCACGGACATCGCGGACTACTGGTTCCCGGTCGCGCAGGGCGGCGACATCGCGTTTCTTTACGGCGTGCTGAAGCTGGTTTTCGAGCACGCGTGGTTCGACGAAAAGTTCGTCCGCGAGCGCGTGGAAAACTTCGCCGCGCTGCGCGACCGGACGGCGGCGGTGGGCTGGGAGGAAATCGAAAAAGGGTGCGGCATGCAGCGCGCGGCGATCCGCGAATTTGCCGAACTCATCCGCGATGCGCAGACCGGTGTGCTCGTGTGGAGCATGGGCATCACGCAGCACGCCTTCGGCGCGGACGCGGTGCAGATGATCCTGAATCTCGGCCTGCTCAAAGGCTGGGTGGGCCGCGACAAATGCGGCCTCATGCCAATCCGCGGGCACTCGTCTGTGCAAGGCGGCGCGGAGATGGGCTGCTACGCCACGGCTTTTCCCGGCGGCGTCGCGATCAATGCGGCCAGCGCGAGCGCGCTCGCGCAGCAGTATGGCTTCGACATTCCAAACCAGCCCGGCCTGAGCACCACGGAAATGATCGAAGCCGCGGCGCGCGGCGAACTCGACACGCTCTACAGCGTCGGCGGAAATTTCCTGCGCAATCTCCCCGAGCCCGAGCGCGTGCGCGCCGCGCTGGCGAACGTGCCGCTGCGCGTGCATCAGGACATTTTGCTCACCGACCAGATGTTCATTCCCGCGCGCGAAGCCGTGATCCTGCTGCCCGCGAAGACGCGCTACGAGCAGGACGACGGCGGCATCGAAACCACCACCGAGCGCCGCATCGCCTTCAGCCCCGAGATCGCCCGGCAAGTCGGCGAAGCCCGCGCCGAATGGAAAATCCTGCGCGACCTCGCCGCCGCCGTGCGGCCCGCGGATGCGCATCTGCTCGGCTGCGAGGATGGCTGGAAAGTGCGCGATGAAATTGCCCGCGTCGTTCCTTTCTACGAAGGCAGCCAGCACCTCCGCGAAACTGGCGACGCCGTGCAGTATGGTGGCCCGCATCTTTGTGTGGACGGGCATTTCGCGACGCCCGACGGCAAGGGCCACCTCCACGCCGTCGAACTCCCGGACCGCACGCGCCCGCCGGGAAAATTCCGCATCAGCACGCGGCGCGGCAAGCAGTTCAACTCGCTCATCTACGCCGAAATCGACCCGCTCACCGGCGCGCAGCGCGACGCCGTCTTCATGAACGCCGACGATGCCGCTGCGCTCCATCTCGTCCACGGCGACCCCGTGCGTCTCACCAGCGAAGTGGGCGCGATGGACGGTCACGTTTTCCTCGCGCCCATCTCGCGCGGCGACCTGCAAGTCCACTGGCCCGAGGGCAACGTCCTCATTCGCTCCGGCGTCACCGATGCCGGCGGCGGCGTGCCCGAATACTACGCGTGGGTCGCAGTGGAGCCGGTGGCGGCGCAGCCGCGTCTGTAGGGGAAGCTGCCAGCTTCCCCTACAGACGCGGCAGACCGAGCGTGCGCGGGCAGGACGAATGGAGCCGTATCCACAGTTCGCGCTCGTCGCGGCGGAGGTCGATGACTTCGAGCAATTGCAGCGCAAAAACGATGCGGAAGCGCGCATGTGCGTCGGCGATGTCGAGCGGGACGTTGTGCAGCGGGATGCGACGCTCGCGGGCGAGGCGGTGGAGAAAGGCGGCGGCCTCCTCGCGTTCATGCGCCGTCAGCGACACTGCCGCGCTGAGCGTGCCCCAGATGGCGAGGGTGATGCGCGGGAGGGAGAGGAGAAAATCGGCGGTGATTTCGCCGGGCGATTTGTCATCGCGCGGAAGGTCGTTCGGCGTGAGGCGGCGATCCAGCCACGCGTAGCCCACGGAGCACGCCGCGGCGACGAGGAAGACGAGGGTGAAACCGTGCGGCAGCGCCACAGCCGCGATCCCGACGGCAGTTTGAAAAAAGAGCACCCCCCAACTGCACACCGCGTAGAGCACGACCCACAGCCCCACCGCAACGACCAGCGTGAAAAGCGCAATGCCCGCGACCTGCAAATTGTGCCGAGCGATTTCGCAGCGCAGCGCGCGGGCGGTGCTCTCGACGGAAAAAACGCGCGGTGCCGGTGCGGCGGAGAGGTTTCTCGAAAGCATGAGTGAGACGCGCGCGCCGCTGTAGGGGAAGCGGGCAGCTTCCCCTACAGCGGCGGCGCTGGCGCTGCCGCGGTGAGGTATCCGGCGGGGTCGATTTCCACGGCGGCGTAGCCCGCGGCGAGCAGGCCGGTTTCGAGTTCGCTGGCGGTTTGCGCGAGGCGCGGCATTTCGTCGGGCGCGATTTGCACGCGCGCACTCGGCGCAGCGGCATCCCCCGCGATATGCCGCACGCGGAAGATGCGGAAGCCGAGGCTGCGGACATGTGCCTCGCCCCGCTCGATCATGCCGAGCGCCGCGGTGGTGACGGGCGTGCCGTGCGGGATGCGCGAGCTGAGGCAGGGCTGCGCGGGCGCATCGGCGGTGGGGAGATCGAGCGCGCGGGACAACTCGCGGATTTCCGCTTTCGTCAGCCCGGCATCGCGCAGCGGGGCGATGATGGAAAACTCCGCAGCCGCCTGCCGGCCGGGCCGCACCTGCCGCATGTCGTCCGCATTTTCGCCGTAGGCGATGGCGCGAAAACCGCGCGCGGGCGCG
>JANXWQ010000357.1 GCA_025351065.1 Chthoniobacter sp.
GGCGCCCGCGCGAGCGGGCGCCGGTTTTTTTCTGCCCGGCCCGCCCGGTGTGCTAAAATTTTAGCACAAAGTTCTTGCGGGCGTTTTCTGGCATGCTAAAAATTTAGCATGCCCGGAAAAGCCGCCCGCCACCTCAGCCGCCGTGAGCGCCAGATCATGGACATCATCTACGCCCGCGGCGAGGCCGCCGCCGCCGAAGTCCACGCCGCGCTGCCGGATGCGCCCGGCTATTCCGCCGTCCGCACGCTGCTGCGCATCCTGGAGGAAAAGGGCCACCTCCGGCACCGCGAGGACGGGCCGCGCTACATTTTCCTGCCCACCGAGCCGCATGCCAGGGCCAGCCGCTCGGCACTGAAACGCGTGGTGCAGACGTTCTTCGACGGCTCGCTGGCGAGCGCCGTGGCCGCGCTGGTGGACGCGTCGGGCGGGCGGCTGCCGGCGGCTGAACTCAAGCGCCTCGAAGCCATCATCGCCGCCGCCAGAAAGAAAACCCGCTAACCCCCATGCACCTGCCCGCCCTCCTCCCGCACCTCGCCGAACTGCTCGCCAAGAGCGCCCTCCTCCTGCTCCCCGCGCTCGCCAGCACGGCGCTGCTGCGCCGCCGTTCCGCCGCGCTGCACGCCGCGCAGGAGCAGGCGTGCGACGACCTCGTCCTCCACGCGGGCACACCCGCCGCGGACTACGCCACGCTGCTTTTTGAAACCGCGCGCGCCTGCACCGGGCGGGGCTCGAATGGCGCAGCGCCATCGCCATGGCGCGGCCCTCCACGCTGGAAAACCGCATCCTCGCCGTGGTGGATGAAACGCGGAACCGGCGTCCGGCTGGCCGGCTGGCGATGCGGGCGGGCGCGCTCGGCGTGGCCTGCGTAATAGGCGCGAGCGCGGGGGCGCAGGTGCGCCCGGCGGCCGAACGCCTGCTCACCGCCGCGCAGTTTCCAGCCGCACTCAAAACGCTCACTGACAAAAAGGGTGCGAACACGCTCTCCACGCCAAGCTTCATCACGCGATCGAAACAGCACGCGATGATCGAAATCATCCGTGAGTTTCGCTACTTTGTCACGGCGTCCATCATCCAGCTCA
Organism: Chthoniobacter sp.; assembly: GCA_025351065.1. Classification (GTDB taxonomy): domain Bacteria; phylum Verrucomicrobiota; class Verrucomicrobiia; order Chthoniobacterales; family Chthoniobacteraceae; genus Chthoniobacter. The sequence continues at coordinate 1,080 of JANXWQ010000357.1, forward strand.
ACGGCACGACGATTGAGCGCCCGCGCTAGCCGCCCGCGGCCAGCGCATCGAGCAGCCCGAACAGCGCGGCCGCGCCCGCGGCGAGATCGGGCTGGCGCTCGCGGAGTTGCGCGCGGGTCTGCACGTAGCGCGCGGGCACCAGCTCGGCCTCGCAGGCGGCGGCCAGCTCGGAGATGTCCACCGGGCCTTGCTCGAGATGAAACTGCAAGCCCACCACGCGCCCGCCATGCACGAACGCCTGCTGCGCGCAGCCCGCGCTGGCGGCGACGCCGCGTGCGCCGGGCGGCAGGGTGAAAGTGTCGCCATGCCAGTGCATGACCGTCAGCTCCTCGGGAAACGCCGCGAACGGCGCGCGCCGGTCATGCACCCGCACCGGCCACCAGCCGATTTCCTTTTCCGCGTTCTGGAAAACCTTCCCGCCCAGCACCTCCGCGATGAGCTGGGCGCCGAGGCAGATGCCGAGCACCGGCTTGCCCGCTGCTATGACTTCGCCGAGAAACCGCTTCTCCGCCACCAGCCACGGATGATCGCGATGCTGGTAGATATTCATCGAGCCGCCCATCACCACCAGCAGATCCACCGCGTCCAGCGGCGGCAGCGCCTCACCCGCATAAAGCGCCGTGCGCGCCAGCGCATGGCCCCGCGCCCACACCCAGTCCGCGATTTTTCCCGGCCCTTCGTAGGATTGGTGTTCGAGCGAGTGGACGTGCATCGGCGGCTGTTTCGGCTAGCGGGCTACTTCCAGCTTAATGAAGCGCCGCGGATGTAACTGGATCGCTCACCTGAAAGATGTCAGTCACCGTGACCGTGCGCGTGTTTCCCCCACCGGTTTCGGGGGCGGTGGCGCCGGGTTGCAGAATGACGAAAGCCCCGCCTTGCGCGCTCTGCGCTAGATCGGCCCACGGCCCGAGCAGCGAGTCCGCAGCCTTGACGGTGAGCGTAAGATCGTCCCTATCGAGGTAGCGGGTGAAGGCGATTTGCAAAGTATTGGCTGCGCCGGTCGCCGCTTGCGGGAGCAGCCCGACACCCGTGGCGCTGCCGAGAGGATGAAGCCCGCCGCGGTGTTGCTGACCACCGTGAGGTTCGTGCCCGCGGACGGCGCGAAGTTGAGCGTGAAAGTTACGGTGCCACTGGCGGTGTAACTCGCTGGCGGTCACGGGCACGTCGGCGGCGGTGTTCCAGATCGCGTTCAGCGCAAAGGCCGGCGCGGCGACTAACAGCCCGAAGAGGAGGGCGAAAATGCTCAGCGCGGTTTTTCCTCGCGCGGCCTGTCGGCGCTCACGGGCACTGGAGGTGTTCGCCTGATTCATTGGCTTCATTTTTTGGGGGGGCGTTGTGGAGGTAACTGGGCAGCGTCGTCCGCCTGGCGGTTCCGATGCAAAATGTCCAACCTGCGGAGGTTGGCTTGGCAGCATCGCCGCAAATATCAATCAGGCAAACAGCCCGGCAAACCATTCTATTTTGCAGCTTCTCGACATCGGACGCGGAGAGGAGCCGCTGGCAGCGGCATTTCAAGATTACCGGCACGGCGGACAAAAAGGAGGTGGCGCAAGTCTGCCGGACATGGACACAAGCTGCGCAAGCCGGGCGCAATGGCCGGCTCACCGCGGACACCGCGCGGGAGAGCATCGCGCGCGGCGTGGCGGACGTTTTCTCGGCGGCAAACCGCGAGAGCCTGCCAAGCCGCTCGGTACGCGGTGTGGCTGGAGGCATCGCCGGCCACCCTGACTCGCTATGCCGGAACGGTTTCGCGGTTCATCGACTGCGCGCGGCTGACGTGGCGCTTGATGCTGGCGGACGCGGCCCTCGAGCCTAAATCGCGCCGTGATTAAAATACGTTGACGGCGGGCGGCGTTCCTAGCTATCCCCTGCCCGCGATGAGGGCAAAAAATTCTTTCAGGCTAAACAAGGTGCAGATTTTTTCGGGCTGGCTGCTGTTGGCAGGGGCGGTTTGGGCGCAGGAGCCCGAGCCGATTCTCGACCGGCCCACGCGGCTCAGCGATCCCGCACCGATGCTGCCGATGACGCCGGCGCCGGTGCTCGATACGATGACGCTTTTCCCTGACGCGGCGGAAAACATTTCGCTGGAGCAGGCGGTGGACAAGCATCCGTGGAAATTCGTGCTGCATGGGAGCGCGACGGCGAGCTACGACAGCAATATTTTCATCAGCCACGAGCACGCGCAGGAGGATTTCATCTACACGATCGCGACGGGCGTGGCGGTGGGGCGCGGGGATTTCAAGAATGAGCTGGCGAACTTGGGCAGCTACGAGGACCGCTTCAATCCGGACCGCTCGGAAATCGCGGACGCGACGAACTATATTTACGTCCACTACGTGCCGAGCGTGACGCTGTTTTCCGACCACGGGAGCGAGAACAGCGTCGACCATGATGTGACGCTGGACGGGCAGTATGCGTGGAAGCGGCTGACCATCGGGCTAAAGGCGCGCTTTCAGACGATGAATCTGCCGGACGTGGATCTGGGCGAGCGGGTGGAGCGGCATCTTTTCACCGGCGCGCTGACGAGCAAGTACGACTACAGCGCGAAGACTTCGTTCGAGCTGAATTTTTTCAACTACGTCCGCGACTATGCAGGGGACCGGGTGGATACCTTCGAGTACCGCTGGCAGGGCTGGGTGAACTATCAGGTGCGGCCCAAGATCACGCTGGGGGTCGGCTTTACCTACGGGCTGGTGGATCTGAGCCGGGGGCCGGGCCAGAACTATGAGCAGGTGCTGGCGCGGCTGCGCTACCGGGCGACGGAAAAGGTGCGGTTCGACCTGACGGCGGGCGGCGAGGTGCGCGAGGTTCACGGGGTGGCAAACCGCTCGAACGGCATTTTCAGCCTCGGGGTGTCGTATGCGCCGTTCGATGGGACGACGATTTTCCTCCAAGGCTACCGGCGCACCATCACCTCGGCGAGCGTGCAGGCGGCCAATTACGAGGTGACGGGCGTGGAGGTGCAGTTTCGCCAGCGGTTCGCGCGGCGGTATTATTTTGTCCTCGCGACGGGCTATCAGCATACAGACTACGAATATTTCACCACGCCGGGGCTGCAGCGGCAGGATGATATTTTCTACATTCATCCGAGCGTGGGTATCGACGTGACAGCGTGGCTGACCTGCGAGGTAGGTGCGGAATACCGGCTCGACAGTTCGACGCGGCAGAAATCGGATTTTTCGGAGACGACCGTTTACTTTCAGGCCAACATTTTCTTTTGACGCCTCCCCCTGGGCCAACTTCCTGCTAGACGGGAGCACTTATGGGAAAAACCAACGTCCGTACACTGGCCGGGCACCTGCTGAGGTGCGCCGTGCTGCTAGGCATAGCGTGCCTGACCGCGCCTGCCGCGCGCGCGCAGCAGGCGAACTATCTGCTCGCGCCTAACGACCTCGTTTCCGTCACCGTTTTTCAGGAGGACGACCTCGCCACGAAATCGCGCGTGGGCAATGACGGCATGATTTCGGTGCCGCTCATCGGTGCGGTGCATGTCGGCGGAAAGTCCGTGGACGAGGCCGCGCAGATGATCCGCACGCGGCTGGCCAAGGGCTACCTCGTGAATCCGCAGGTTAATGTGGGCGTGGTCGAGTTTGCCAAGCGGCTGGTCACGGTGCTGGGGCAGGTGACGAAGGGGGGGACGTTTGAGTTTCCCAATCAGGGGCCGCTCAGTCTGCTGCAGGCCATCGGTCTGGCGGGCGGCTACTCGAAGACGGCGAATCCGGCGAAGATCATCGTGAAGCGGCGGGTCAATGGCAAAGAGGTGGTCACGCAGGTCAATGGCAAGGAGCTGGCGGGCAAGAAGGACGCCGTGCCGTTTGAAGTTCTCCCCGGGGATACCATCACCGTTTCCGAGAGCATTTTCTAAAAAATATGGCCACTCGTCGCCGCACCGCATCCACCACCGCCACCGCGTCCGACGACGCCAAGATCATCGACCTCCACGCCTGGCTTTTTCTCCTGCGGGAAAAATGGCGGCTGCTCCTCTGCTGCCAGCTCGGCATGTTTGCGCTGGCCGGAGCCTACATTTTCATCAAGGCCCCGGTCTATACCGCGCAGGCCGTCGTCCAGGTCGCCGAGGACGACACGAACGTCATCAACATCAAGTCCGTGGACCAGGACAACTACAAGTCCGACATCGCGCTCAAGAGCGTGGAGGGAGCCTTTGCCAGCAACTCACTGCTGGCGCGCGTGGCCCGGCTGAACAACCTCGAAAAGGAAGAGCCGGCCTTCAAAACCGACGCTGGCGACCCGCCGAAGACCGACGCCGAACTGGCGGATGTCATGCAGCGCAAGACCGACGCAAAGCTTAAGCGCGGCTCCCGTTCAATCGAGATCAACTTTGACAGCACCAGCCCCGAGCGCGCGGCCAAGGTGGCCCGTTCGCTAGTCGATGAATACCTGAAGATGTTTTTCGAGCAGGACACCAAGATGGCGGTGATGGCCAACGAGTTCCTCGGGAAGCAGGCGGCGGAGTTGAAAGAGCGCCTCGCCAAGTCCGAGCAGGCACTGCAGGAGTACCGCGAAAAGTACGGCACCGTCTCGCTCGAGGACAAACAGAACGTCACCGCCGACTACCTGAAACAGCTCAACTTCAAGCTCGAAGAAGCGCGCAGCAACCGTCTGAAAATCGAGGGCGACCTTCCCACTTTGCGCAAATCCCAGACCCTGCCCACCGAGGAGCTGCTGGCCATGCAAAGCGTCTCGGGCCTGCCCGACGTGCAGGACGCGCTGAAGCTTATCGCCGCCAAGGAGTCCGAGTTTTCGCAGATCAAAAAGCGCTATCTTGAGCTGCACCCGAAGTACATCCAGACCCAGAGCGAAATGAACGCGCTGCGGCAGACCCTCGAGCGCGCGGCGCGCAAGGGCGCGAGCATCGCGCTGAACTCCTACCAGGCAGCCAAAGAGGCCGAGGAAAAGCTCAAGGTCGCGCTCCAGGATCAGCAGAAAACCGGCGTCGAGCTGAGCCGCATTTCCATCCCCTACGACGAACTCAAGCGGCAGGCCGACTCGGACAAGCTGCTCTACGAATCCGTGCTCGCGCGCTCGAAGGAGACGAAACTTTCCGAAGGGCTCGAGAAGAGCAACATCCGCATGGTGCAGGAGCCGCTCGTGCCCAAAGACCCGAGCAAACCGAACCTCAAACTGGTCCTCCCGCTGGCCTTTGCCGCCGGGCTCCTCGGCGCCCTGGGGCTCATCATCGTGCAGCAGGTTTTCGACACCTCGCTGCGGTCGGTCGATCAGGCCGAGAGCGCGCTCGACCTGCCCTCGCTCGCCGCCGTGCCGGAGATCGAAACCAAGGGCCGCCGCCGGCGCGGCAAGAAAACCCCCGCCGGGCTCGCGCTCATCGACGAGCCCGGCTCCCGCCAGGCCGAGGCCTTCCGCTGCCTGCGCACCGCGCTTTCCCTGCTGCCCGCGGGCACGCCCAAAGTCGTGCTTTTCACCAGCGCCGTGCCCGGCGAGGGCAAGAGCTTTTGCTCCGCCAACTACGCCGCCTCGCTCGCGCAGCAGAATCTCCGCACCCTCATCATCGATGCCGACCTGCGCAAACCCGGCCTTGGCGCGATCTTCCCCACGCCCAGCGGCGCGGACGGGCTGAGCGACTTGCTGAGCGGCAAGGCCAGCTTCGACGCCTCCTACCATTCCACCAAAGTGAACGGACTCGCCTTCATGCCCGCGGGCCACCGCAACGCCAGCCCGCTCGAACTTTTCGCCGACGAACGCTTCGCCAGCCTGCTGCGCGACGCCCGCGGAAAATTCGACCGCATCGTGCTCGACACCGCGCCGATCAACGCCGTCAGCGACACCCTGCTCATCGTCAGACACGCCGACGCCACCGCCTTCGTCGTCCGCAGCCGCAAGACGCCCGCCCGCGCCCTGCAGCGCGCGCTGCATCAGCTCGACGGGGCCGACGCCGCGCCCGCCGGCTTCATCCTGAACCGGCTCCCCTCAAAGCTGGCCGACTACTACTATTACGACGCGGGGAATTATTCGAGCGCCGGGGTCTATGGCACCTGACGCGGGCGATCCCAGCACCGCACCGCTGCCGAAAACCGGCCCGACCCTGCGGCAAAAAACCCGGCACGGCCTGCTCTGGGCCGGCGGCGAAGCTGGCTCGCGCGCGCTGCTTCAGTTCGGCGTCCTCGCCGTCATGGCGCGGCTGCTCACGCCGAAGGACTACGGCGACGCCGGCGCGGCGATGATCGTGATCGGCATCTCGGCCATGTTTTCCCAGCTCGGCGTCGGCCCCGCCATCGTCCAGCGGCCCGAGATCAAAGCGCCGCATCTCACGGCCGCGTTCCATGCCTCCGTGCTGCTCGGCGTGCTCGTCGGCGCGCTCGTCTGGCTGGGCGCGCCGCTCTTTGCCGCGCTCTTTCGCCTCGGCGAACTGACCCCGCTGCTCCGCGTGCTCGCGCTGACTTTTCCCATCGCCGGCCTCGCCGTGGTCGCGGAATCCTGCCTCCAGCGCGACATGCGTTTCGACCTGCTGGCCCGCGCCGAGGTCATCTCCAGCGCCGTGGCTTTCTGCGCCGTCGGCATCCCGCTCGCGTGGACCGGGCACGGCGCGTGGGCGCTGGTCTGGGCGCAGCTCGCGCAGACCGTGGCGAAAAGTTTTCTGGTCATGTACTACCGCCCTTTCCAGCCCGGACTGCGGTGGGAAAAAAGCGCGCTGCACGAGCTGCTGCATTTTGGCAGCGGGCTCACGCTGGCCCGGCTGGCGAACTACATCGCCACGAACGGCGACAACTTTGTCGTGGGCCGCTGGCTCGGCGCGGAGGCGCTCGGCATCTACAGCCGCGCCTACCAGCTCATGGTCGCGCCCGCCGCGCTCATGGGCAACGTGCTCGACAAAGTGCTCTTTCCCGCGATGGCCAAAGTGCAGGGCAACGACGCGCAGCTCGCGCGCGTTTACACCCAGGGCTCCACGCTGCTCGCGCTCGTCATGCTGCCGGCCAGCGCCATGATCGGCCTGCTCGCGCCGGAGATTGTGGCCCTGCTCCTCGGGCCGAAATGGGACGCCGTGATCTTCCCGCTTCAGGTTTTTTCCACCGGCCTGCTTTTCCGCACGAGCATGAAGCTCAGCGTCTCGCTCGTGCGGGCGAAAGGCCACGTCTATCAGCTCGCGCTGTCGCAGGTTTATTATGGCGTGGCCGTACTCGGGCTGGCGGCGGCGGGGCTGCCGTGGGGCATCCGCGGCGTCAGCGTCGGCGTGCTCGCGGGCATCACCATTTGCTTTAGCATCATGTCCGCCGTCTGCCTGCGGCTCGTCGGCCTGCGCTGGCGCGACTTTCTCGCCGCGCACCTCCCCGCCCTGCGGCTCACCGCCGTGGTGGCGCTAGGCGGCTGGCTGGCCTGCGCCGGGCTGCGCGGGCACGGGCTCGCGCCGCTCGCGCTGCTGCCCGCAGCGGGGCTGCTCATGCTCCTCCCCGCCGTGCTCCTGACCGCCGCGCTGCCGCGCTTTTTTCTCGGAGCCTCCGGCGAGGCGTGGCGCGACCAGGCGCTCCGCACGCTGCGCCGCCGGGGCGGTTCCACCGTCCTGCACAGCTACCTATGAACCACTCGAAAAAATGAAAGCCCTCATCAAAAAAATCATCCACTCCTACGGTTACGAGCTCCTGCCGCGCGTCCTGCGCACCCACAATATGGAGCCCGAGTTCCTCGAACTCTACGGGCGCTGCAAACCCTTCACCATGACCTCGCCCGAGCGCATGTACGCGCTCTTCATCGCCGTGCGCCACGCCGTGCGGCTGAAGCTGCCCGGCGAGTTTGTCGAGTGCGGCGTGTGGCGCGGCGGGAGCTGCATGCTCATCGCCCACACCCTCATCCACCTCGGCGCGACCGACCGCCGCATCCGGCTCTTCGACACCTTCGAGGGCATGAGCAAACCCACCGACCACGACCGCAGCGTCCACGGCCAGGTGGCCGAGGAAAAATGGCAGGACACCGACGCTGGCCGCGCGTGGTGCGCGGCCAGCCTCGACGACGTGAAGCAAAACATGGCCAGCACCGGCTACCCGATGGCGAACATCAGCCTCGTGCAGGGCAAGGTCGAGGAAAGCCTGCCCGCCGGCGCCCCGGAGGCCGTGGCGCTGCTGCGGCTCGACACCGACTGGTACGAATCCACGCGCCAGGAACTCGAAGTCCTCTACCCGCTCCTCACCCGCAACGGCGTGCTCATCCTCGACGACTATGGCCACTGGGCCGGCGCGAAAAAAGCGGTGGACGAATATTTTCTCGACCATCCGAACCCGCCGCTCTTCAACCGCATCGACAACGCGGGCCGCCTCGCCATCAAGCTCGCCTGACCGGCCCCAACCACCCGCGCGCCATGATTCCCAAAGCCGCCACCTTCCTCCTCGCCACCCTCGCGGCGCTGACCGCGGCCAGCGCCGCCGAGCGCCATGTGGACGGACGGCACGGCGACGACGGCAGCGACGGTGGCACGGAAAAAACCGCGTGGAAAACGCTCGCCCACGCCGTCCACGAAGTTGCGCCCGGCGACAACGTAATCGTGCATGCGGGCGTTTATTTTGAGCAGGTCGTGCTCGAGAAAAAGGGCACCGTGGAAATGCCGATCCGTTTCACCGCCGACGAACGCGCGAAAAACCGCGTCATCATTTCCGGCGCCGATCCCGACATCCGTTCCGGCGAGAAAAAGTGGACGCCCGTGGAAAAGCAGCCGCAGCTTTTTTCGCTCGCGCTCGACCACGCGCCCGCGCGCGTGCTGTGCGACGAGACCGATCTTTTCCCCTACCCGAATCTCGCCGCGCTCAAAACTTTCACCCTCGACGGCGGCATCCCCGGCCCCGCGCACGGCTTTGCCTACGATGCCGCGAGCCGCACGCTCTACGTGCGCCTGCATGTGGCCTACGGCGTGACTGACCCGAACAAACGCACGATGAAAGTCTCGCCCGCCGGCAGCGGGCGACCGAACCTCGCCACGCTGGACAACGCCGCCTGGGCCGTGCTCGCCGACGGCCCCGCGTACGTGGTGCTCGACGGCTTCACTTTCGAGACGCCCGCGCTGGCCGGCGTCTTTGCGCGGGCCGACAACGTGACCGTGAGCCACTGCTGGTTCCTCGGCTGCCGCACCGGCGTGGCCGGCAGTTCCACCGCCGCCGCGGACGGCCGCCACACGAGCGATGTCCTCATCGAAAATTGCAATTTCACCCAGTACCCCGCCTACGAGGATGTGAAAGATGTGGTGGCCCGCGCCGCTGCGCAAAAAACGAAACTGCCCGCCTTTTACTGGCAGCACCGTCGCAGCGGGCCGCAGGGCTACGACCTCGGGCTGGCGCTGGGAATCGGCACGCGCTGGAAAATCCGCGGCAACTACATTCACAACGCGGTCAACGGGCTCTCCGCGTTGTCCGTCGCCAGCAGCCGCGAGCTCGAGGTCAGCGAAAACCGTTTCGAGCGCATCCTCCGCACCGCCATCCACACCGGCCAGCACGCCACCGGCCTGCGCATCCACCACAATCTTATTGCAGACACCTTCCAGCCCTTCGTGTGGAAACCGGAGGACGGCACGCCGTGGCCGGGGCCGATCTGGATTTACCGCAACGTCGTCCTCGAAAGCGCCGACGCCCAGGCGCTGTGGGCGCGGCTGGACTGGACGCCGGGCTGCTTCCACCTCGCCGTGCCGGATGCAAACTGGCAGCGCCCGCAGATGATAGACACGCCGCGCGATGTCGTGGCGGTGCCCGGCGAAGGCGTGACGGTCTATAACAACACCTTCCATTTTCCGAGCGGCACGGTCTTTTCCTTCGGCGATCTCGACGACCGCACCGTGCGCAATTTCAAGTTCTTCAACAACGTCTGCGTCGCCCAAGGGCTCGCGCCCGCGGCCTATCGCACGTTCGATTTTTCCGGGATGGAATTTGCCGGCAACGGCGTAGTCGCCGTCGGCGACCGGATGCCTGGCCCTGGCGACACCTTTGCCGGCCGCGCCGGAAAAAATGTCGGCTCCGCGGCTGCGCTTGGCCTCACCGACCTGCTGCACGGCAACGTGGCGCTGACCAAAAAAAGCCCCGCCGCGGGTGGCGGCGTCGAACTCAAAAACCTGCGCGATGCCAGCGCCGACATCGGCGCGCTCAAGCCCGGCGAAACGCGCCCGCTCTACGTCAGTCCGGCCGCCCGCTGATGGAAAAACTCCGCATCCTGCTCGTCACCAACAAGTGCCCGCCGGACTTCGACGGCGGCTACGAGCTGCGGGCCTTCCAAATCGCCCAGGCGCTCCGCGCGCGCGGCCACGAGCTGGACGTGGTCACCAGCCGCTACCGCCCCACTTTTCACGGCGAAAAAAACGACCCGCCGTGGGTGCATCGCATCTTCCGCTTCGTGCCCGTGAGCCAGAGCAAGACGTGGTGGCGCAAAGTCGAGCGCGTGTTCCTGCGCCTGCGCAGCACCAGCGTGGCGGGCGAAAATCGCGCGGCCCTCGCAGCGCATCTCGCCGGTCGCAAATACGATCTCGCCTACCACTTTGGCCTGCACCGCGTGGGGCTCGCGCTCGCCGAGCCGCTCGTCCGCCAGGGCACGCCGATCCTCTGGCACGCGGGTGACAACTACCTCGCCCAGCACCTGCACCACCTCCCGCGCACGCAGCCCGGCTACACTTTGGCGCTGCGGCTTTTCGCGGGGCGCTGGGCGCGGATGGAGCAGGAAATCGACTACCGCCACATCGCGTTCGTCAGCGAGTTTCTGCGCGACGACTGCGCGGCGAAAGGCCTGCGGCCGCAGCGCGCGTTCGTCATTTCGCGCGGCATAGATTTCCCGCTCGCGGAGGATGTGGCGCGCGCGCGCACCCAGCCGCCGGTGTTTTTTCTCGCGGGCCGGATTGATCCGACGAAGGGCGTCCACAACGTCATCGCCGCCGCCGGGCTGCTGCTGCGCCAGCGGCCGGAGCTGGCGTGGAAAATAGAATTCGGCGGGCTCTCGAACCGCCCGCACTACCAGGCGCAGCTCGACGCGCAGATCGCCACGGAGGGCGTGGGCGAACGCGTTGCCTTTCTCGGCCAGCTCAGCCGCGCGGAAGTCACCGCGCGGATGCAGAGTGCGACCGCGTATGTTTTTTCCTCGGTCTATGGCGAGCCGTTTTCGAGCACCATCATCGAGTCCATGGCCTGCGGCACGCCGCTCATCGGCGCGGACGACGGCTCGCTGCTGGAGGTCGCGCAGCCCGGCGTCTCCGCGCTCGTCTATCGCAAAAACGAACCCGCCGAACTCGCGGCCTACATGGCGAACGTGCTCGACGATCCCGCGCTCGCGCAGCGACTCGCCACCGCCGGCCTCGCCACGGTGCGCGCGCGCTACACCCTCGACCGCATCCTCGAGCAAACCGAAGCCGCCTTCGCCGAAGTCATCGCCGCCGGCCCCTACCTGCCATGAGCGACCGCCCGCTGCCCCTGCTTTTCATCATGTCGAACATGCGCGAAACCGGCGGCGCCGAGCAGAGCATCGCCACGCTCATTCCGCATCTCATGGAGCACGCGCGGCTGCGCGTCTTTGTGGAAAACGACCGCCACCACGACGACCTCCAGCGCTACACCGGGCCGCGGCTCGCGCTCACGCGCATGCCGAAAGGCAACGCGCCGCGCGCGCTTTGGGGCGCGCTGCAAACGCTGCGCCGCGCCTGGCGCGAGGAGCCGCCCGACGCCGTGCTGGCCAACGGCCACAAGGGTTCGTTCCTCCTCGCCTTTGCCAAACTCGCCGGTCTGCCGACGGTCGCGCCCACGGGCATTTTTCTGCGCGACTTCAATTACTACCTGCTCTGGCTCGTGCTGCGCGTGCTGCCCGGCGCGCTTTATCTTGCGCCGTCCGAAGCCGTGTTCGAGGACGCGCGTTACCGCCGCTGGGGGCTCGTCGCGCCGCGCCGCCTGCTGGCTTTGCCAAACGCCGTGCGGCTCGGCAGCACGCCGACGGACGAGCCGACGGACGAGCCGCCTTTCGTCGCCGCGTGCGCGCGGCTGGCGCGGTGGAAAGGCTTGCATCTGCTCATCCGCGCATGGCCGCAAGTGCGGGCGGCTTTTCCCGCGGCGGAGCTGCGGATTTACGGCGAGGAAGTGGAGCCGGAATACGCCGCGGAATTGAAGGCGCTGGTGCAGGAACTCGCGCTCAGCGACGCCGTGCATTTCTGCGGCTACCAGCGCGATCTCACGCCGGTGTTTTCCGCCGCGGCGGTGCTCGTCGTCCCGTCGCTTTCGCTGCGGCCCGGCCCGGAGACTTTCTCGCGCATCATCATCGAGGCGTGGGCGCACGCGAAGCCCGTGGTCGCCTTCGCCACCGGCGGCCCGCGCTACCTCATCAAGGACGGCGCGGACGGCTACCTCGTTGCCGAGGGCGATGTGGAAGCACTCGCCGCGCGGCTCCGGCAGTTGCTCGCCGACCCCGCGCTGCGCCAGCGCCTTGGCGAAAAGGGCCGCGCCAAAGTGCGTGAAAAATTTGACCCCAAAAAACTCGCCGCCGTGCTGCTCAGTCGGCTGCTCACCACCCCGCGCCCATGACCGCCGCCGCCGCCAATCCCGCCGTCGCCAGCGCAAATCCGCCGCACCCGCGGACCGCGAAAACGCACGCGCAAATCCGGCTGGTGTGCAGCCTCGTGCTGTTCGCCGTCGGCACTTTTGCGTGGATGTTCAAAATGAAACGCTCGTCGGCGCTCGACGACTACCTGCTGCCCTACAGCCCACTGCAGGTGCTTTATCCGCTGCTCGGCGGGCTGGCGCTGTTCTGGATTTTGCGCACCTCCGGCGCGCGCTTTCCGAAGATCATGGTGCGCTCGCCCAGTACGCTGCTGCTCTTGGCGGGCACGCTGTCCATCATGCTCGGCGCGGCCGTCCACATCCACCCCGGCCAGTACCTCAAGGACGCGCTGCTTTACGAAGTGCGCTGGCTGCTGCCGTTCTGCTTCCTCGCGTTTCTCTTTCTCGCGCGAAAATTCGGCACGCCCTATCGACCGATCGTCTGGGGCCTCTGCGCCGGAGCCGTTGCCAGCGCCGCGGCCACGGAGCTTTTCCGGCACGGCTTGCCGCTGCCCATCTGCGCGAGCGGCCAGCGCTACGGCGGCTTTCTGAGCCACCCGAACCAGTACGGCATCCTCATCTCCAGCACCGCGCCGATGCTCGCCATCCTGGTTTTTTCCCGCAGCCGCCTGCGCCTGCTGACCGGACTGGCGATGATCGGCGTGTACGGGCTCTGCCTGTTTCAGTCGCTGTCGAAAACGAACATCGTGCTCGTTGTCATCTCGGGCCTCGGCGCGGCGTTCCTCGTCTCGCTGCCCGATCTCGCGCTGGCTGCGCGGCGGCTTTTTTTGACGCT
>JANXWQ010000376.1 GCA_025351065.1 Chthoniobacter sp.
GGCGCCCGCCCTGGCGCAAAAGAAAAACGTGGAACCCGCCGCCTTCCAGACGTCCGCAGGCTTGAATACCGTGGAAGACGTCATCGCGGTCGGGCGCGGCGAAGGGTCCGAAGCGCTGAGCGGTTTTTTGGACCAAACCGCCATTTTCAAGCTCCTGAAAGAGGCGCTCTAACGATTCGCCGCTCTCCTGTTCCGATTTGAGTGATGGGTGTCGCCCTCGTTCGGCGTGGCTTGGGCGCCGGAGCACGGATTTTCAATCCGTGCGGCCAGCGGTATTCCATACCGCTGTTCCCTTCGGCGGGAAGGATTCCCGCCGGCCGCACGGGTTAGAAACCCGTGCTCCGCGACTGGCGCCGATTCCGCTTCAAAGCGCGTTCGGAGCCGCGCATCTTCGCGCCATGCAATTCGGCATCTGCAACGAAATTTTCCAAGGCTGGACGCTGCCCGACACCTTTGCCTACGCGGCTCGCGCGGGCTACGACCTTTTGGAGATTGCGCCTTTCACCATCGCGAAATACGTAACCGAAATCTCCGCGGCACAGCGCGCGGAGATTCGCGCAATGGCCGCCCGCGCGGGCATCGGCATCGCCGGGCTGCACTGGGTGCTAGTGCAGGCCGACGGCATGATCCTCAATTCACCCGACGCCGAAACGCGCCGCCGCAGCGCGCGCTACTTTGTCGAGTTGGTCGATTGCTGCGCCGACCTCGGCGGCACGCGGATCATCGTCGGCTCGCCGAAGCAGCGGCAGGTCGAGGAAGGCACTAGCTACGAGCAGGCGTGGGCGTGGGCGGCGGAGACGTTTCGCGATGCGGTGAAGCGCGCCGAGGATCGCGGCGTGGTCATCTGCTTCGAGCCGCTCGCGCCGAACGAAACGAATTTCATCAACACCGCCGTCGAGGGCATCCGCTTCGCGGAACAGTGTGCGAGCCCGGCGATGTCGGTCATCCTCGATGTCAAAGCGATGTGCTCGGAGGAGAAGCCGATCCCGCAGATCATCCGCGAAAGCGCGGGCCGCTTCGCCTACTTCCACGCCAATGATGCGAACCTCAAAGGCCCCGGCTTTGGCGACATCGACTTCGCGCCCATCGCCGCCGCGCTGCGCGACGCGCACTACGACGGCATCGTCTCCGTCGAGGTTTTCAAATTCGACGAAGGCCCCGAAGCCATCGCCACCCAAAGCCGCGAATACCTCCGCCGCATCTTCCAATAATCCGGGCCGGACGGAAGCGAGGGAGTTGGCGTTGTCATCGCTCCGTCATCGGTGCAGGCTCGCGCTTTCGATGAAAACCTCCCTCCTTCTCACCGCCGCACTTTCACTAGTGGCGTGGGCCACCGCCGCTGCTGAGACTCCCGCCGAGCAACTCGGTTGGAAGCTCGCCATCCACTCCTACACTTTTCAAAAGTTTTCCATCTTCGACGCAATCGACAAGACGGCGGCGATGGGGGTGAAATACATGAGCATTTCGGGCTCGGTGAACTTGGTGGGTGCGGACGGGAAGATTGCGAGAAGCTCGACGGTGGCGATGTCGGACGCGGATGCGGCGGCCATCGGTGCGCGGCTGAAGGAGAAGGGTGTGAGCCCGGTCTTCGTCAATATGGGCGTGGTGCATCCGGGGCTCGATGAGGCGGCGAGCCGCAAGATTTTCGACGGGGCGAAGCGGCTGGGCATCGACGTGCTGGTGGCCGAGCCGGAGGTGCATAACAAGATGGAGGAGCTCGTGCCGGTGATGGATGTCGTGGAGAAACTGGCGAAGGAATACGGCATCAAGGTCGCGATCCATAATCATCCGGGGCCGGGCAATTTTTACTGGAACCCGGACACGGTGCTGATGGCGGTGAAAGGCCGCAGCCCGCTGCTCGGGGCGTGCGCGGACGTGGGCCATTGGGTGAGGTCGGGGCTCGATCCGGTGGAGTGCCTGAAGAAGCTGGAAGACCGCGTGATCGCGCTGCACTTCAAGGACCTCAACGAGCCCGGCCCCAAGGCGCACGATGTGCCGTGGGGCACGGGGATCAGCAATGCCAAGGGCATGCTCGCGGAGCTGAAGCGCCAGCACTTCAAGGGCGCGATCTGCGTGGAGTACGAATACAACTGGGACAATTCCGTGCCGGACATCGCCGAGTCGGCGAAGTGGTTCAATGCGACCTGCGCGGAGTTGGTGCATCCGTGAAAGACTGATTGCGGCAATTCACGTCAAAGACATTTCCAGCACAACGATTGACGAACTTAACCAAACCGATTAGCTCCATGCCCTCCATGAAATTCTCCCTCCGCGCCTGCGCCCTCGCCCTTCTTTCTCTCGCCTCCGCCTACGCGCAGACCGCGCCGCCCGCGGGCTTCACGGCGCTGTTCAATGGCAAGGATCTCGCGGGCTGGCGCGGGGGCGATACGTTTGACCATCGCAAAGTTTTGGAAGCGCCGCCGGAGATTCGCGCGGGCATTTTGGAAAAGTGGACGAAGACGATGACGGAGGTGAACGCGAAGACGGGGAAGCCGCATTGGTACGGCGAAAATGGCGAGCTGGTGAACGACGGCTTCGGCGCGTATGCGACGACGGAAAAGGACTACGGCGATTTCGAGCTGCTGGTGGAATACAAGACGGTGCCGCTCGCGGACTCGGGCATCTATCTGCGCGGGGTGCCGCAGGTGCAGATTTGGGATTCGACGGAAAAAGCGAAGTTCAATCTCGGCGCGGACAAGGGCTCGGGCGGGCTGTGGAATAACTCGCCGGGTGCGCCGGGCAAAGACCCGCTGGTGCTCGCGGACAAGCCGTTTGACGAATGGAACAAGTTTCGCATCGTCATGGTCGGCGCGCGGGTGAGCGTGTGGCTGAATGACAAGCAGACGGTGGATCACGCGCTGCTGGAAAACTATTACGACCGCAAGACGCCGGTGCCACGCCGCGGGCCGATCGAGCTGCAAACGCACGGTGGCGAAATCCGCTGGCGGAATGTTTTCCTCCGCGAAATCGGCGCGGACGAGGCGAACAAAATCCTGGCGAGCCACGGCGGCGAGGGCTTCAAAGCGGTGTGGAATGGAAAGGATTTCGAGGGCTGGGGCGGGCCAGTGGATCAGTACGAAATCAAGGACGGTGCAATCGTCTGCCAGCCGGGCAAGGGCGGGACGATTTTTGCGAAGGACGAACTCACGGACTTCGTGGCGCGCGTGGAATTCAAGCTCCCGCCGGGCGGCAACAACGGCCTTGCCATCCGCTACCCTGGTGAGGGCGATACGGCCTACGCCGGCATGTGCGAGTTGCAGGTGCTCGATGACGACGACGCGCAGTACGCGAAGCTCGACCCGCGGCAATACTGCGGCTCCGTCTATGGTCAGGTCGCGGCGCAGCGCGGCTACGTGCGGCCGCCGGGTGAGTGGAACTTTTACGAAGTCACGGTCAAAGGCCCAACTATCCGGGTGGAGCTGAACGGCAGCGTCATCAACAATGCAGACGTAAGTAAGATCACGCCGGAGATGTTCATGGCTGGTCATCCGCATCCGGGCAAAGACCGCGCGAGCGGGTTCTTCGGTTTCGCGGGGCACAACGATCCCGTGGCCTTTCGCAACGTCCTGATCAAAAAGCTTTGATGGCTGCGGGAGCGTCATTTTTACCGCAGAGCCGCAGAGCTTTTGGAGAGGAACGCGGAGGGATTTTTCCTTTTCCTCTGCGAACCTCTCAACTCTCTCTGCGCCTCTGCGGTTAACTATCCCATCGCCCATTAACAACCCCATCCCACCATGACCAACCCCAACGACTCCGTCCTCAACCGCCGCACTTTTCTCACCCGCTCCGGCGCCGCGCTCGCCGCGACTTCGGTCGCCGGATTTCCCATGATCGGGCGCAGCGCGCCTGCGGCGGACAAGCCCATCAAGATCGCGCTCGTCGGCTGCGGCGGACGCGGTTCGGGCGCGGCGGAGCAGGCGCTGAAGGCCGACAACTACGTGCAACTTGTGGCGATGGGCGACGCTTTTTCCGACCGCCTGGAAACGGCCCACAACAATCTCAAGGCGGGCGAAACCGGCGCGCGCGTGCAGGTCGAGGACGCGCAGAAATTCGTGGGCCTCGATGCCATCGACAAAATCTGCGCGATCAAGGATCTCGACGTCGTTTTGCTCACCACGCCGCCCGGTTTCCGCGCCGAGCATTTGCAAAAATGCGTGGATGCCGGCAAGCACACCTTTTGCGAAAAGCCCTGCGCCACCGACGCGCCGGGCGTGAAGCGCTTCCTCGCCGCGACCGCCGCGGCGAAGGCCAAGAACCTCGGGTTGCTCTCCGGCTTCTGCTACCGCTTCGCCAATGGCGAGCGCGAGTTTTTCAAGCGCGTGCAGGCGGGTGAAATCGGCGAGGTGCGCGCGGTGTACGGCTCCTACATGGGCGGCTCGCCGTGGGTGAAAGAGCGCAAGGAAGGCTGGACCGATCTCGAATACCAGCTCCGCAACTGGCTCTACTACACTTGGCTTTCCGGCGATCACATCGTCGAGCAGGCCATTCATTCGGTGGACAAAATGCTGTGGGCTTTCAACGACGACACGCCGGTGCGCGCGTGGTCGGTGGCCGGACGGCAGCAGCGCACGGAGGATAAGTTCGGGCACATCTTCGACCACTTCGCCGTGGGCTACGAGTTTTCCGGCGGACGCATGGGCACCATTTTCTGCCGCCAGCAGCAGGGGACGTGGAGCAACAGCAACGAGAAGATTTTCGGCACGAAGGGCACGGGCGAAATCGTCGCATTCAAGAGCCAGGGCTACAAACTCATCGACGGCACCGAGTGGAAATACGACGGCCCGCGGCCCGACATGTACCAGAACGAGCACGACGCGTTTTTTGCCTCCATCCGCGCCGGGCAGCCGCTGAACCTCGGCGAAAAACTCGCGCACAGCACCATGGTCGGCATCCTCGGCCGCATGGCCGGCTACACCGGCCAGGTGGTGTCGTGGGACGACGCGGTGGACTCGAAGGAAGACCTCCGCCCCGCGCAGCCGCTCGACTGGAAGATGACGCTGCCCACGCCGCCCGTCGCGATGCCGGGGCGGACGAAGCTCAGCTAGCAAATGCGTCCCTTTTTAACCGCAGAGGCGCAGAGGGATTGGAGAGGATCGCAGAGGGAAGCATTTTATTTCCTCTGCGTGCCTTTCATTCATCTCTGCACCTCTGCGGTAAAAGACACTTTTCTGAACAGGACAAATCCTCTCGCCCCATGACCCGCAAATCCTTTATCCAAGCGGGCGCAGCGACACTCGCCACCGCCATGCTCTCACCCCTCGCCACCACCGCCGATGACGCACCGCCGAAAAAGCGCGCGCTGAAAAAAGCCGTGAACCTCGGCATGGTCAAAGCCGATGGTGCGTCCGTGACCGACCGTTTCAAGATGATCCAGGACGCGGGTTTTGACGGCGTGGAGCTGAACCGGCCCGACGCGATTCCGCTCGACGAACTTGTCAAAGCGAGCGCGTCCACGGGGCTGCCGGTCGCCGGCGTCATCGACTCGGTGCATTGGGGCAAGCCGCTCAGTTCGCCCGATGCGAAAGTGCGCGAGCAGGGCTTCAACGGCCTCAAGCTCGCGCTCCAGGAATCCGGCGAACTCGGCTGCGAGCGGCTGCTGCTCGTGCCCGCCGTAGTGAGCAAAGAAGTCTCCTACGCCGACGCCTACACCCGCTCGCAGGAACTCATCAAACAGGCCGTGCCTTTCGCCGAGAAAGCCAAATGCCGCATCGCTATTGAGAACGTCTGGAACCAGTTCCTGCTCAGCCCACTTGAGGCCGCGCGCTACGTCGATGAAATCGGCAGCCCGTGGGTCGGCTGGCATTTTGACATCGGCAACATCATCAACTTCGGCTGGCCCGAGCAGTGGCTCCGCATCCTCGGCCCGCGCGTGTTGAATTTGCACATCAAGGAGTTCAGCCGCAAAAAGCGCGACGAGCAGGGGCTGTGGCACGGCTTCAACGTCGAGCTGGGCGAAGGCGACAACGACTGGCCTGCCGTCATGCGCGCGCTCGACGACATCGGCTACCACGGCTGGGGCATCCTCGAAGTCCCCGGCGGCGATGCCGCGCGGCTGAAGTTCCTCGCCGAGCGCACCGACAAACTTTTCCTCGGCTAAAAGGGCGGATCGAAAATCATTCGGCAGGCTGACCACGGATTTCGTGGATTTCACGGATGACACGGATTTCTTTCAAAGAACCCCATCCGCGAAATCCATGAAATCCGCGAAATCCGTGGTCAAAGTTTTTCTCATTCTCGCCGCGCTCGCTTTCTCCGCCGCAGCGGAAAACCCCGCGCCCGACCTCGATCACGCGTGGGCGCAGTGGCGCGGGCCGCAGGCGAATGGCTTCGCCCCGCACGCCGATCCGCCGGTCGAGTGGAACGAACAGAAAAACGTCCGCTGGAAAATCCCGCTTTCCGGCAAAGGGCACTCCTCGCCCATCGCCTTCGGCGACCGCGTTTACCTCACCGCCGCCGTCCCCGTGGGCGAAGACCTCCCGCCCGTCTATGACACCGCACCCGGCGCGCACGACGGCGTGCCCGTCACCCATCGGCATCAGTTCACCGTCCTAGCCATCGAGCGCAAAGACGGCCGCATCGCGTGGCAGCGCGTTGTCCGCGAAGAGTTCCCCCACGAAGGCGGTCACGGCACCGGCAGTCTCGCCTCGAATTCACCGACTACCGACGGCCAGCGGCTCTACGCCTTCTTCGGCTCGCGCGGCCTTTACTGCCTCGACTTGAAAGGCGCAGTGCTTTGGCAAAAAGACCTCGGCCAGATGCACACCCTCCACGCTCACGGCGAAGGCAGCTCGCCCGTCGTCCACGGCGACACCCTCATCGTCTGCTGGGATCACGAGGGCGACTCCTTCCTCTACGCCTTCGACAAACTCACGGGCAAAGAAAAATGGAAAGTTGCGCGCGACGAAAAGACCTCCTGGTCCACCCCGCTCATCGTCGAAAGCGCAGGCCGCGCCCAGGTCATCGTCAGCGCCACGAAACGCATCCGCGGCTATGACCTCGCCACCGGCGCGCAGCTTTGGGAATGCGCCGGCCTCACCGACAACGTCGTCTCCTCCCCCGTCTTCGCCGCCGGCCTGCTCATCGCCGGCACCAGCTACGACCGCCAGGCCATGCTCGCCATCAGCCTCGCCGGCGCGCACGGCAACCTCACCGGCACCGACCATGTCGTTTGGCAAATGCACCGCCTCACCCCGTACGTCTCCTCCCCGCTCGTCTGCGGCGACACCCTCTACTTTCTCCGCCACAACCAAAACATCCTCCTCCGCCTCGACCCCGCCACCGGCGCACCGCGCGACGAACCCCTGCGCCTCCCAGGCATCCGCGACTTCATTTTCGCCTCCCCCGTCGCCGCCGCCGGCCGCCTCTACATCACCGCCCGCGACGGCCACACCACCGTCCTCGAGCACACCCGCGAAAACGCCATCCTCGCCGAAAACCACCTCGACGACACCTTCAGCGCCTCCCCTGCGCTCGTGGAAAAGGAACTCTACCTCCGCGGCGAAAAATTCCTCTACTGCCTTGCCCTGCCTTAGAGACTGTCATGAAATCCGCAGATTGCGCAGAGGACGCAGATTTGGGCGGCCTTGCTCGGCGTAAATCCGCGGAATCTGCGGATAACACTCCGGGAAAAGGACTAATTTCACAGCCTCTCACCCGTGGGCGGTTCGCCCGTGCGGAGCGAGCGTGAGCGGCGGCAGCCGGTCGTCGAGCAGCGTATGGACGATGGTGCGCGCGGCGTGCGGGCGGCCCATCGCGGTGGCGGCGCGGCGCATGGCCGCGAGGCGGGCGGGGTCGCCGAGGAGGCGGTCGATTTTGAAGGCGAGCGTGGTCAGCTCATTGCAGCGGAGGCCCGCGCCTTCTTCGAGCAAGTGGTCGGCGTTGCGCTCCTCCTGGCCGGGGATGGGCGAGAAGACGGCCATGGGCAGCCCGCAGGCGAGGGCCTCGCTGGTGGTGAGGCCGCCGGGTTTGCCGATGAAAAGATCGCTGGCATGCATGAGTTCGTGCATGCGGTCGGTGTAGCCGAGGATGCAAAAGTGCGCGCCGTCTCGGCCCGCCGCGCGGGTCACGCGCGCTTTCACCTCCGCGCTTTTTCCGCAGATGACGATGGTCTGCGCGTCGTGCCGGAGCTGCTTCAGCCGCTCGACGATCAGCTCCGTGGGCCCCACGCCGAGCGCGCCCGCCGAGAGCAGCAGCGTGGTCTTTTCCGGCTGCAAGCCGTAGCTCGCCCGCACCGCCGCGCGGTCGATGGGCTCGGCAAAAACCGGATCGATCGGAATGCCCGAAACCGTGATGCGCTCCGGCGGCAGGCCGAGCGCGGCGAGGTGCGCCTTCGTTTCATCGAGCGCGACGAAGTAGCGGTGAAACACGCGCGACAGCCACATCGCATGGCAGTCCATGTCCGTCACCACGATGGACAGCCGCGCGTTCAGCTCCCCGCGCGCGATGAGATGCGCGATGATCCCCGCCGGCGTGAAGTGCGTGCAGACCGTGATCGTCGGCGCAAAGTCGCGGATCATCTTCACCAGCGGGCGCGTGTTCAGCCGCTCGAACTGCCCGCGCAGCTTGTCGTTCTTCCACGGCTCATCGCTCGCGCGATAGGCCCAGCCGAGCACGTCCGGCGCATCGCGCACGAGCTTCATGTAGAGCGTCGAGTAGGCTTCGCGAAAGAGCTTGTTGGTAAACTTCAGCGCGTCCTCATGCCGCACCGCCCCCACCCGCCCGTCGCCCGCCCCCACCCGCCCGTCGCCCGCGAACACCTTTTCCAAAGCCTGCGCCGCGCGCACATGGCCGGTGCCGGCGCTGGCGGAAAGGATGAGCACGCGCTGTTTCATGGCGCGCAGCGTGGCAGGTGCGTTCACGCTTTGCCAAGCATCCGCGGTTTCCTACCGCACCAGCAGCCCGGCCATCACGCCGGGAGCTGCGCCTTGGCGGCTTCTTCGTCGGGAAAAATGCGGAAGACTTGGTCGAGGCAGGCGACGTGGAAGATCGTGCGCACGCTGTCGTTCAGGCCAAAGAGCCCGAAGCGTCCGCCATAGGCCATGACGCGCTGGAGCGTCTCGATGAAGACGGCGAGCCCCGAGCTGTCGATGTAACGCACGCGGGTCAGGTCGATGAGCAGCCGCGGGATTTTCTGCGCGACCAGCGGCGCGAGGGCCGCGCGGATTTCCGGCGCGCGGTGGAGATCAACTTCGCCTTCGAGGGCGAGGATGCCGTTGGGATTTTGCGGAGTCGAAGCCATGCGGTGTGGGTTGTCTGCTAGCACCTTCATTCATTCGCCGCAACGCCCGTTTAAGGACGTGCTCATCGGGCAGTTTTTGAAATGTCTTTCGCCTCCGCCGTGCCGGCTCCGCGCCAGGTGTCAGGCCACGACTAGATTCACCAGTCGGCCGGGCACCACGATGACTTTTTTTATGTCCTTGCCCGCCGTCCATTCCGCGATCTTGGCACTGCCGCGGGCCAGCGCCTCCACGGCCTCGCGGGTCGCGTCCTTCGGGACGATGATCTTGTCGCGCACCTTGCCATTCACCTGGAGGACGATCTCGATTTCGTCCTCGATGAGAAACTGCTCGTCCCACTGCGGCCAAGGCGCCTCCGCCAGCTCACCCGTGCCGCCGAAGCGCTGCGCGAGACTTTCCCACAGCTCCTCGCTGAGATGCGGGGCAAAGGGCTGGAGCAGCGTGAGCAGCGTGCGCACGGCGCTGAGCGGACGTGGCGTGACGTTGACGAAGGCATTCGTAAAAACCATGAGCTGCGACAGCGCGGTGTTAAAACTCAGGGTCTCAATGTCGGCGGTTACTTTCTTGATCGAGGCATGGATGACCCGCAACTGCGCCTTGTCCGGCTCCGCCTCGGCCGACACCGCGCCGTGCGCCCACGAGCCATCCTGCTGCTCCTCCATGACCAGCCGCCACACCCGCGCGAGGAAGCGCGCGATGCCTTCCACGCCGGCCATCGACCAGGGTTTCGTCGCCTCCAGCGGCCCCATGAACATGAGATAGCCACGCAAGGCATCGGCACCGTACTCGGAAATAACATCATCCGGGTTGACGACGTTGCCCCGGCTCTTGCTCATCTTCTGCCCGTCCTCGCCGAGAATAAGTCCCTGGTTGATCAGCCGCTGAAAAGGCTCGGGCGTACTGACGTGGCCGAGGTCAAACAGCACCTTGTGCCAGAACCGCGCGTAAAGCAGATGCAGCACCGCGTGCTCCGTGCCGCCGACATAAAGATCGACGCCGCCTGGCTTGCCGCCGCCCATCCAATAACCCTCCGCGTCCGCGCCAACAAAGCGTGCGGCGTTTTGCGCATCGCAATAACGCAGGTAGTACCAGCACGAGCCCGCCCACTGCGGCATGGTGTTAGTCTCGCGCCTTGCGGTTTCCGAATAACGCAGCCAATCCGTCGCTTTCGCGAGCGGCGGCTCGCCGGTGCCGGTGGGTTTGAAGTCAGCTAGTTCCGGCGGAGTCAGCGGCAGTTCTGTTTCGGACAACGCGCGATGCCTGCCGTCCTCCCACACGACGGGAAACGGCTCGCCCCAATAACGCTGCCGGCTAAAGAGCCAGTCGCGCAGCTTGTAGTTGACGGTCTTGCTCCCGAGCCCCTGCGCCTCCAGCCGCGCAATGATCTCCGCCTTGGCCGCTTCCGTCGGCAACCCATCAAGCGGCCCCGAGTGGATGGCATAACCTTCGCCCGAAAAGCACTCCAGCGGTTCGGCTTCGCACACGCTCCCGCCGCCCAGACCCAGCGTGGGTGTCGGCGAAACAACTTCGCGAATGGGTAACGCGAACTTACGCGCAAACTCCCAGTCGCGCTCATCGTGCGCCGGCACGGCCATGATCGCGCCGGTGCCGTAGCCGGGCAGCACGTAATCGGCGATCCAGATGGGGATGCGTTCGCCGTTCACCGGGTTGATGGCAAAGGCTCCTGTCCACACGCCGGTCTTATCCTTCGCCAACTCCGTGCGGTCGAGGTCGGACTTGCGGGCCGTCTTTTCCCGATACTCGCGGACAGCGGGCCACTGCTCCTCGGTGACGATCGAATCCACCAGCGAGTGCTCCGGTGCAAGCACCATATATGTGGCACCGTAGAGCGTGTCCGGGCGGGTGGTGAAAACCGTAATCGTGTAATCGGAACGGAAGATTTCGACGACGCGGTCCTGTTCCTTCGCAAGCGAGAACTTCACTTCGGCACCTTCGCTCCGTCCGATCCAGTTCTTTTGCAGGAGCTTGATCCCCTCGGGCCAGTCCAAGCCGTTCAGTTCGTCGATCAGGCGCTGCGCGTAGGCCGTGATGCGCAGCTTCCATTGCAGCATCGGCCGTCGCTCGACAGGATGCCCGCCGACTTCGCTCTTGCCGTCGATGACTTCCTCATTAGCCAGCACGGTGCCAAGGGCCTGACACCAGTTCACCGGGGCTTCGCTAACATACGCCAGACGGACACTGTCCGGGTCGGTTCCGCGATAGGTGGCAATAGGTTCAGCGCGGTTAGTAGCCGGGCTGAACCAGGCGTTGTAGAGCTGGAGAAAGATCCACTGGGTCCAGCGGAAGTAACCGGGATCGGTGGTGTTGACTTCGCGCTGCCAGTCGTAGGCAAAGCCTAGGCGCTGGAGCTGTCCCTTGAAGTGGGCGACGTTCTTCGCGGTGGTGACGGCGGGATGCTGGCCGGTCTTGATGGCATACTGCTCGGCGGGCAGGCCAAAGGCGTCCCAACCCATGGGGTGCAGCACGTTGAACCCGCACATCCTTTTATACCGGCTGATGATGTCTGTGGCGGTATAACCCTCGGGATGTCCGACATGCAGGCCCGAGCCGCTGGGATAGGGGAACATGTCGAGCACGTAGTATTTGGGCCGCATGGGATCAAAGCCGGTCTCGCCGGGGTTCGGGGTGTGAAAAGTCTGGGCGCGATCCCAATGCTGCTGCCATTTGGGCTCAAAGACGGAAAAAGGATAGGGATGACGGCGGGTGCTCATGGCGGAAAGGGCGGAAGGATGAGGGCGGAAGTCGGAAGACGCAACCCCACTTCTGTCTTCCGCCCTCCGCTCTCCGCCCTCATTATTTTCCCCATGCGCCGCCTGCTCATCGCCACCAAAAACGCCCATAAGACCATCGAAATCCGCGCGATTCTCGGCGAGGGCTGGGAGGTGACTGACCTGAACGCGCATCCCGAAATCGCCGCGCCCGAGGAGACCGGCGCGACGTTTGCCGAGAACGCGGCGATCAAGGCGCTGGCGGCCTCGCGGATGTTCGCCGGCCTCGTTCTGGCCGATGACTCGGGCCTAGAAGTGGATGCCCTCGGCGGCGCACCCGGCGCGCGCTCCGCGCGCTACGCGGGCGAGGATGCCACCGACGCGGATAACCGCGCCAAACTCCTCCACGCCCTTGCCGGGGTGCGCGGGGCAGCGCGCGCCGCGCGCTTTCGCTGCGCGCTCGCGCTGGCGGCGGACGGTGCGGTGCGCGCGACTTTCGACGGTGCGGTCGAGGGCGTGGTTATCAATGCCGAGCGCGGCGACGGCGGCTTTGGTTACGACGCGCTGTTTGTCCCGGAAGGTTACTGCGAGACCTTTGCCCAACTCTCCGGGGCCATTAAAAACCAACTCAGCCACCGCGCCCGCGCGCTCGAAAAAGCCCGCGCCTTTCTCCACCACCCACAGGCCAGCTAAACAGCCTTACTTCTTTTTTACCTTGGCCATAAACTCATCCAGCGTTTTAACGCTGCCATCGGGGAAAATCATCAGGTTGCCCTCTCCATGCACCGCGCCACGCTCGATGAACCACGGCTGCTCGGCCCAGCGATGCGGGGTGATCTCCTTGCTGTCGAAAGGGGTGGGGTAGTAGTCGATGCGCTCCTTCGGCTTGGCGGGGTCGGGAGCCAGATCGCCAACGAGTAGCTTTTGCACCGTCGGGCAGTGCCAGGCTTCCTTGGAAATCTTGTAGGGCTGAAGGGTGTCCATCCACAGTTTGGCGTATTCATCCGACTCGTGATCGTTGGCGAGCTTTGGATCAATCTGCGGCCATTGCTTGTGATCCTGAAGGTAGAATTCGGTGGCCACATGCAGGCCGCGAAGGTTCATGGTGCATTTCGCGCGATCCATGCGGGAGGCCATGTTGGAAATCGCGGGCAGCAGCATGGCGGCTAAAATCGCTATCACCACAATGACCGTCAATAGCTCCAAAAGCGTCACGCCCGCAAAGCGGGCGTGACGAAAGGGGATGTTACTCACGGAGCGTGGATGGCACGGGATAAGACTATTCCCGGACATTACAGCCTAAGTGCCGTTACCACCACCACCCTGACCATTCAGCAGGTTGGCGATGGAGTCGGCGGCAGGCTTCACGATGGTCGCGGACTGCTTGAAGCCGTCAACGGTAAAGGAAAGGGTGCCCTGAGGGATGCTGTTCTGAACCGGCACCGTGATGAAAAAACCGGGGAAGTTCGGATCGGGGATCGTAACCTGGGTAGTCACAATTTTTGAAACGGTGAATGCCCCTGTGCCGATGAGCGTGATGGCAGCGTTGCCACCAAGCCCGAGCTTAGCCTTGATGGTACCGTCGGCGGTCGAGTCAAAGTTCACGCTTTTGGAGCTCGTGCCGAAGAAAAGATCGGTGAAGGAAGTCAACTGGGTGACATGAACTCCTTGGGCCACTCCCGAAAGGGTCTGCTTGTTTGGATCGACAATGCCGAGCATGCCGCCCTGGAAGAAAATCCCTTCGAAGAAAAGCCCAAAGGTGCCAACGGCCAGATCCGTGGCGGGCACGCCGAGCACGAACAGACCCAAGGCATTGGTGCCGGCCGCATCCACCAAGATGCCCGTTCCCGTCAAATCAATGGCGGTGCCGCCGACGCCAGTGAAGACACCTGCGTAGGTGCCGGTGACAGCGGCCGAACTACCACCATAGACAGGGCCGCCGCTAAGCGCCCAAGTTTGCACCTGCATGAGGACGAAGGCGACGAGGAGGGAGAGAACTTTTTTCATGGCGGACAATCAATCGGCGGGCGCAACCGCCGTCAATGCTTTTTTGCCGGTTTTTCGATGACATTTTTGCCATCGCGCGGCGCGGCCACATTTGGCTTGGTCGGCGGGGGGTTCGCGGCTTCCATGTGCGCCCTTTGTGAAAGCTCCGTTCAGCCTTTTTCTCGCGTTCCGCTACCTTAAGCCGAAGCGCACTTTCGTGTCGGTCATCACCATCATCTCGGTGCTGGGCGTGACGCTGGGCATCATGGTGCCGGTGGTGGTGCTGGCGGTGATGACGGGCTTTGACCGCTCGCTCCAGCGGGCGGTGCTGGGCTTCGAGCCGCATCTGCGCGTGGTGGGCGGCGATTTCATGCGCAACTGGCGGGAGGTGCTGCCGCAGTTGGAAAAGGTGCCGGGCATCATCGGGGCCGCGCCGTATGTGACCGGGGCGGTGCTGGTCGAGCGGGCGGATGAGGAAAAGCAGAGCACGCGCACGGTGCAGGCGATCATCCGGGGGATCAATATCGCGCAGGAGGAGCAGCTCATTGATTTGAAAAAATTCGTCGCCCCGCCGGACGCGCTGGAAATGGCGAGCGACGAGGTGATCCTCGGGCGTACGCTCGCGGCAGACCTCGGCGTGGAGGTGGGCGACGAGATCACCATCTACGCGCCGGGCAATATCAGCGGCCTTGTCGCCGAACTCCGCCGCACGGACGACGACCCCAACGCGAAACCCCGCACCCTCGCCGACCTCAAGGCAGAGGGCGGCATCGTCATTCCCGGCCCGATGAAAATTGTCGGCCTGTTCAACTCCGGCACCAATGGC
This sequence comes from Chthoniobacter sp., assembly GCA_025351065.1. Classification (GTDB taxonomy): domain Bacteria; phylum Verrucomicrobiota; class Verrucomicrobiia; order Chthoniobacterales; family Chthoniobacteraceae; genus Chthoniobacter. The sequence goes on from JANXWQ010000376.1 coordinate 14,778, forward strand.
TTCGACTCCACCTTCATCCTCATGCCGCTGCACAACGCGCAGGAGCTTTACGCGCTGAAGGACGCCGTCCACGGCATCGCCGTGAAAACGAGCGACCCCTACCACATCGAGCGCGTCCAGGCGGCCATCGTCGCGCAGTTCCAGGGCAGCGTCGGCACCGTCTCGTGGTACGACGAAAACCGCGCGCGCTTTGACGCCATCCGCATGGAAAAGCACGTCATGTTCGTCATCGTTTTCTTCATCCTCATCGTCGCGGCCTTCGGGGTGATGAGCAATACCTTCACCTTCACCTTCACCAAGACCCACGAGATCGGCATCATGAAAGCGCTCGGGGCCAGCCAGGCGCAAATCATCTGGGTTTTCCTCATTCAAGGCATGGTGGTCGCCCTGCTCGGCACCGTCTTCGGCCTGGGCAGCGCGCTCACGGTGCTGGCCTACCGCAACGACTTTCGCGACTGGCTTTCGGCCAAACTGCACATCGTCATTTTCCCGCCGAGCATCTACGAGTTCGACGGCATCCCCGCGGAAATCGTCCCCACCGAAGTCGTCATCATCTGCGTCGGGGCCTTCGCCATTTGCACGCTCGCCGCCCTCATCCCCGCGTGGCTGGCCTCGCGGCTCGATCCGGTGAAAGCCCTGCGCGCCGAGTAGTGGTCGGGCAAAAACGGGACACCCTAACTGAACTGAAGAATGGTATTTTTTAACGCAAAGACGCAGAGGACGCAGAGATGGGCGATTCAGGCCTAGGTTTGCGTCGTCCTTCAGCCTCTGCGCTCCCTGCGCCTTTGCGTCTCCGCGTTAAAAATAAGATCGTCCGAACTGCCTGCAGGCTTTCTGTCTAGTGCCTTGCCAGGCCAGCCCAACAAAAAAGCCGGCGGCCAGTTTCCTGGCCGCCGGCGGTTGGTTGTTGCTGCGTGGGACGGGCGGGTTAGACCGCCTTGTCGCCGGTCTCGTCGGTGCGGATGCGGACGGCCTCCAGCACGGGCGAGATGAAGACCTTGCCGTCTCCAATCTTGCCGGTCTTGGCCGCTTTCACGATGGCGGCCACGGCTTTCTCCGTGAGGTCATCGGTGAGCACGACCTCGATTTTGATCTTGGGCAGAAAGTCCACGGTGTACTCGCTGCCGCGGTAGATTTCCGTGTGGCCTTTCTGGCGTCCGAAGCCTTTGACTTCGGACACGGTCATACCTTCCACGCCGATTTCGGCGAGGGCTTCTTTTACTTCCTCCAGTTTGAAGGGTTTGATGATGGCTTCGATTTTTTTCATAACTGATTAGTTTCGGATTTCGAGTTTCGGATTTTCCCGACTCAGAGGATGTAGCCTTCCTCCTGGTGGTCGGTGATGTCCAAGCCCTGCGTCTCGGCTTCCACCGTGGGCCGCAGGCCGATGATGACTTTCACCACCGTGGCGATGACCGCCGTGGCGACCACCGACAGCACGAGGGTAAAGGCGACGGCCTTGAGCTGCTCGAAGACCAGCGTCTTGCCGACGATCTCCTTGAGGTTGGTGTTAAGGTTCGCATTCACCTCGGCCGTGGCCAGCACGCCGGTGAGGATGGCACCGAGGGTGCCGCCGATGGCGTGGACGCCGAAGGTATCCAGCGCATCATCGTAACCGATCATATTTTTAACAAACACGACGAAGATGTAAGGCACAACCGCCGCGAGCAGGCCGATAACCATCGCCCCGGTCGCATCGACAAAGCCGCATGCCGGGGTGATAACCACGAGACCGGCGACGATACCCGAGCAGAAGCCGAGGATGGAGGCATGGCCTTTGTGGATGAGTTCGATCATGGCCCAGACAAAGCCCGCGGTCGCCGCGGCGAGCGTGGTCGTCATGAAGGCATTGGAAGCCACGCCGTCGGCACCCACGGCGGAGCCGGCGTTGAAGCCATACCAGCCGACCCACAGCATGCCGGTGCCGACCATGCAAAGAACCATCGAATGAGGGCTCATCTTCTCTTTCCCAAAGCCCTTCCGTTTGCCCAGAATAAGACACAGGATGAGTGCGCTCCAGCCCGAGGTCATGTGCACCACGGTGCCGCCGGCAAAGTCGATTGCCTTAATAGAGGCGGCCACGCTTTTCCCCGCCGCGCCGGTGTCCAGCCCGCCGCCGTTCCACACGCCGTTCATCAGGCCGGTGATGCCCCAGACCATGTGGGCCATGGGGAAATAGACCAAGAACATCCAGACGGCGATGAAGCCCATGATCGCCATGAACTTCATGCGCTCCGCGATGGCACCGACGATGAGTGCCGGGGTAATGATGGCAAACATAAGCTGATACATGGCGAAGACGTTCTGCCCGACCCAGTAGGAGTAGTCCGTGTTAGGCGCGCTGGTCACGCCTTTGAGGAAGAAGAACTCACTGCCGCCGATGTAGGGGCTGTTATAGCTCTTGCCGAAGACCAGGGAGTAGCCAAAGGCCCACCACAGCACCGTCACGAGGCCCGCGCAGCCGAGGCACTGCGCGCAGACGCTGAGCACGTTTTTCCGCCGCACCAGGCCGCCGTAGAAAAGGGCGAGGCCGGGCAAAGTCATGAAGAGCACCAGCGCCGCGCAGATCATCATGAAGCCGTTGTGGCCGGGGCCGGAGGTGGCCGTCGAGGGCGCGGCCTTGGCCAGCTCGTCGGGCTTCAGGTTGGCCCAGGCTTCGGGGAGCGCCGGGTTGCCGTCCTTGTCCTTGGCGGTCTTGAGGGGCGCGGTGGGGTCGGCGTTGTTGAGGTAGGCCTCGAGCATGCCGACGCGCTGTTCGAGCGTGGCCTCGGGGCCGGCGGCGGCGGGTGCAGGTGCGGCGACGGCCGGGGTGGTGGCCTCTGCGGCGGGTGCCGCCGGGGTGGCGGCAGCCTGGGCAAAGACGCTGCCGGTGAGCGAGGCCCAGGTCAGGGCGGTCGCCGCGAGCAGCGCGGTGAAGTGGCGGGTGGGTTTCATGCAGTTATGGATGGTTGGTTTGGTGGTTGGTCGCCGGGGGTTCCGCGTCTGGAAGGTGAAGGCTTTGGGGCCTTCGCCAAAATGAGACGTGAAAACCGCAGGCGGTTTGTTCGGGCGTCCCCTTAGCAACCCATATGCCACGGGCTTTGCGGACGCATTTCACTCTGAAAAACCAGCCACCCGCCCGTCCAACTGGTGGGCCGCATTGGCGAAATTAGCCCATCAGGCGAAGCCACTGGCTGGATTTACCCATCCGTCATCCGCCCGGAGTTTCCGCGCCCTATTTGGCAAAGAAAACCCAGCCGACCAGCGCCAGGATGGGCAGCAGGATGGGCAGGCTGTAACGCATGATGTAATGGAAGAAGTTCGGGGTGGGGACGCCGGCGTGGTCGGCGATGGCTTTGACCATAAGGTTGGGGCCGTTGCCGATGTAGGTCATGGCGCCGAAGAAGACGCAGCCGAGGCTGATGGCAACGACATGCGCGGCGTGCTGGTCGAGGAAAAGGGTCACGTCCGCGGCCCGGTCGATGTTGCCGCCGTGGAGGCCAAAGGCGGCGGTGAGGAAGGCGAGGTAGCTGGGCGCGTTGTCGAGCACGCCGCTGAGCACGCCGCTGACCCAGTAGAAATGCAGCGGCGCGGTGATGCCGAGACGGTCGGCGTGGCGGGTGAGGTAGTCGAGCGCGGGGACCATCGTGGCAAAGATGCCGGCGAAGAGCCAGGCGACCTCCTTAATGGGGCCGAAGGAGAAATGGTTGGCGTCGTGAATGGGCTGGCGCGTGGTTTTGTACGAGCCGACGGCGGCGACGGCCATGAGGGCTTCACGCAGGCCGGGCGGGGATTTCAAAAAGACGGCGGCGAGGATGAGCGCGAGCCAGCCGAGATTGTGCAGGCCCTCGATCTTCAGCGTCTCACGGGCGGTCTGCTCCTCACGGATTTTGCGCGGGGCGGAGAGGAAGTTCATGCGGTCCAGCACGTAGAAAACCGCCAGCAAACACCCGACGGCGAGCGCCCACGCCGGCAGGCATTGGGCCGTGACCCACCAGAACGGCACGCCTTTCAAATAGCCGAGAAACAGCGGCGGGTCGCCGATGGGCGTGAGGCAGCCGCCGACGTTGCTGATGACGAAAATGAAGAACGCCGTGTGCAGCGTGGTGAAGCGGTATTTGTTCAGCCGGATCCACGGGCGGATGAGCAGCATGCTCGCGCCGGTGGTGCCCACCATATTCGCCAGCACCGCGCCGCCGGCGAGAAAGAGCACGTTGTGCCACGGGGTCGCTTCGCCTTTCGTCCGCACATGGATGCCGCCCGCGACGATGAACAGCGTGCCGATGAAGACGATGAAGCTCACATATTCCACCGCCACCCCGAGCATCCGCCCGCCCGCATGCAGCCCGGCGACGTAATAGACCACGGTGATCAGCCCCAGGCCGAGCGAGACCTTTTGGTAATGCTGCTCCCAAAACCGCGCCAGTAGCAGCGGCAGCGTGGCGATGCACAGCAGCAGCGCCGCGAACGGCAGGAGCAAGGCAGGATGCGGATCGAGGACGGTCTCGGCGAGGAACGGCAGGCCGGGCATCGCCTCCACGATCAACCGCCCCATTACACGGAGAACTTAAAGCCGGCTTGTTCCCCGTGCGCTTCGGCCTTGGCTTTCTTCTGGTTGAGGTCCGGCTCGTAATTCGGGTGCGCGGCGCGCTGGGTTCTTGCTGTTGAGCAATTCGCGCGGTCGCGCAGGACGTGGAGGTTGTCGCCGTAAAAAAGCTGTTTCATGCCGGGGCGGAGCGTGGCGGGAAGCACGCGTGGGCGCAAGCCGGGAGCAGCGCGACCTCTCCCCCGCACCTACGCCCGCGGATGCGCCTGATCGTACACCTTTTTCAACCGCTCCGTGGTCACATGCGTGTAAATCTGCGTGGTCGAAAGGCTCGCGTGCCCGAGCAGCGACTGCACGCTGCGGAGGTCCGCCCCGGCATCCAGCAGATGCGTGGCAAAGCTGTGCCGGAGCTGATGCGGGCTCACCCGCACCGCGATGCCCGCGTGCGCCAGATAGCGCTGCACTGCGAGCCATACATTCGTGGCGCGCAGCCGCCGCCGCACCTTGCTGATGAAGAGCGGCCCCGCCTCCACCCGCGCCTCGTGCCGGTAACGCTGGATCGCCTCCAGCGCCGGCGCACCCACCGGCACCACGCGCTCCTTTCTCCCCTTCCCCAGCACCCGCACGCTCTCGGAAAAAACGTCCACGTCCTTCACATCCAGCGCCACCAGCTCCGCCAGCCGCAGCCCGCTGCTGTAGAAAAGCTCCAGCATCGCCGCATCGCGCGCCGGCATCCACGCCGGGGCCTGCGGCGCCTTTTCCATCGTGAGCGGAGCCGCGAGCAACGCGTCGATCTGCTGCGCGTTGAGGAAATGCGGGAGCTTTTTCTCCAGCTTCGGAAGCTGCACCTCGGCCAGCGGATTCGACCGCAGCCCGTGGCGCTGCGTGAGGAATTTGAAAAACGTCCGCAGCGCCGCGAAGTGCAGCCGGATCGTCGGCCGCGCCATCTCCCGCTTGCTGCAGGCAAAAAGATAGCGCCGAAAATCATCCGCTGTCAGCTCCCGCCACCCCGGCTCCGGCAGCGCCTCGCGGAAGCGCGCCAGCGCATGCCGGTAGTTCACCAGCGTGCGCGGCGAGACATTGCGCTCGTTTTCCAGCGCGTCGAAAAAGGCGGCGGCGAGACGGTCGCGCTTCGGGGTTTTCAAAACGGCGCGAAGCTAGCCGAGCAAAAACGCGCTGGCTAGCAGCGATGACGACGGTGCGGGCTAAGCAAATCCCGTCCGCCCGATTTTCTACGCAGACGTATCATTGCGCCCGTCCCGGTTGGCGCGTAGATAAGTCGCTCCCACCCGCCTTTTCCCCGATGAAAAAACCCGTCCTCATCCTCATTCTCGCCGCGCTCGCCGGCGGTGGATGGTTTTCCTTTGGCAGCAAGCTCGCACCGCCGACGGTGAAGGAAACGGCGGGCGACAAAGCCCTCGCCCGCGTGGAAAAGCGCGACATCGAATCGAGTATCGACGTAAGCGGCGATGTCACGCCCGCCTTCCAACTCGACGTGAAGCCCGAGGTCGGCGGCAAGCTCAAGGCCATGCACGTCGTCGCCGGGCAGACGGTGAAGGAGGGCGACTTGCTCGTGGAAATTGATGACCGCGATTTGCTCACGGAAAAAGACAGCGCGCTGACCGAGATCGAGGGCGCGAAGCTGACGATGGACAAGGCCAAGAAAAACTTCGAGCGGTCGCGCGAGCTGTACGACCAGAAGCTCATCAGCCGCGAGGTTTTCGACAACCTCAGCTCGGAATTTGAGATCGGGCAGAACGGGCTCGTCAAAGCCGAGCGCAAGCTCCAGCTCGTGGAGGATCGCCTGCGGAAAACGAAAGTCTTTTCCCCGACCGACGGCACGGTGCTGACCGTGCCGGTGATCGAGGGCCAGGTCGTCATTGCCGCCGCGAGCGTGAACAGCGGCAGCACGCTGATGACCATCGCCAACCTCTCGACGCTGCTCATCGAGATGCACATCAACCAAGTGGACAAGGCCAAGCTCTCGCTCGAAAAAGTGGTGCAAATCCGCGCCGAGGCGCTCAAGGACGAGGCGATGGACGCGCGCATTTCTTTCATCGCGCCCATCGCCACGACGAAGAGCAATGTGAAAGGTTTCCAAGTCCAGGCGCTCATCGAAAAACCCGACCCGCGCCTCAGCCCCGGCATGACGGTGACACTGAACATCCCCATCGCCCACGTCGAGGACGCGATCAGCGTGCCGGTCACGGCGGTCTTCAAAAGCGAAGGCAACAAGAAGGTCGTCTATGTCAAAAACGGCGACGCCACGGAAAAGCGCGAGGTCAAAGTGGGCGTGACCAACATCGACCACGCGCAGATTTTGAACGGCGTGAAAGAGGGCGAGCAAATCCTGCTCATCGAGCCGGGCAAGGCGGCGAAGCGGTCGTAGCGTCGTCCGGCGATGGCGCTCATCGAACTCCACAAAGTCACCAAACGCTACCGCGTCGGCGAGCAGGAAATCGTCGCGCTCGCGGGCATCGACCTCGCCATCGAGCAGGGCGAATACGCGGCGCTCATCGGCCCGAGCGGCAGCGGCAAGTCCACGCTCATGCACCTGCTCGGCTGCCTCGACACGCCGAGCACGGGGCGCATGACCATCGACGGCATCGATACGTCCCGCGCCGGTGGCAACCAGCTCTCCGAGCTGCGCAACGCCAAGATCGGCTTCGTCTTCCAGTCCTTCAATCTGCTGCCAAAATTCAACGTCCTGCAAAACGTCGAGCTGCCGATGATCTACTCCGGCATCGGCGGCGCGGAGCGCAAACGCCGCGCGCTCGCCGCCATCGAGCGCGTGGGCCTTTCCAACCGCGTGAAAAACACGCCGCTCCAGCTCAGCG
>JANXWQ010000426.1 GCA_025351065.1 Chthoniobacter sp.
CAACATCCCCCGGCAAAAAGCCGTGAGTGTGAGCATTCTGAGTCCGCCGTTTACGATCAAGGGCGTGAAAGCGCAAACCGCCGCCGCCAAGGCGGATGAAGCAAAATTCCAGCCCGCACTCCGCGCCGACATCAAACGGGACGCGGCGGGACTTCCGACGAGCTATGAGTTCCGGCTAAACCCCGAGATGGGGAGTAAGTTGAATGGCTTGGAGAAGATCATCCTACCGCAAGCGGGTAAGGCTTTGGAACTGCATCCCACAGAACTAAAGCTCAAGGCGGTGCCGTAGCCCGGCGGCGCCGGTTCACGGTTCCCGTTCCGGGTTCCAGTAGCCGTTATTTTCGTCGGGGCCGAACCAGCCGAGGTTTTGGGTGTCGGCGTCGCCGCCGTAGGGGCTGGTGCCGGCGGGGCGGTCGGCTTTGGCCTCGAAGCTGATGTGGCCGTCGCACCAGCCGATGATGGCCTTGCCCGCGAAGCGGAAGTGCAGGCTGGGCGAGGGGCGGTCGCCGGAGGGGCCGGTGCCGTAGTCCCAGAAGGGGGGCTCGACGGCGGCGTATTCCTGCACGCCGTCGGCGCGGGCCAGGGCGCTGGTGCCAAACATGATGGTGGTGGCGGGATGCAGCACTTGCGAGGGGCGGGCGGAGAGGCGGGTGCCGTCGCCATTCCACGCGCCGCCGGGGCGGCCGCCGATGTAGGCGGAGTTGTAGCCGTAGCCGCCGGTGCCGTTTTCAAAACTCTGCTGGCCGGAGAGCATTTGGGTGAAGAGGGGGTCGCGGGTGATCTCGCGGGATTTGCCGAGGTAGGGGGCGAGGAAGCCGAGCGTGGGATCGAAAGGGACGGCGACCGAGGTGCGCGCGCCGTGCCAGCGGCGCTTGTTGGTTTTGTCGTCGGCGGGGGCGTAAAAGCCCTGGTCGCCGGCGTAGGCGATATTGGCGGCCACGAGCTGGCGCAAATTCGCGCTGCTGTGGATGGCGAAGGATTGCACGCGCGCGTTGCGAAAGGCGGGGAGCAGGAGCCCGGCGAGGATGGCGATGATGACGATGACGACGAGCAGCTCGAGGAGGGTGAAAGCGCCCGCCGCCGCGGGCGCACGGACGGTGCGGGCGGGCGGGCAGGGGCGTTTCACGGCGCGAGGCTAACCGCGATTTTCAAAAAACGCTGCCCCGGAATCGCGTGGACATGGTGGCGGCGGATGACGCCGATGCTGGCGATGGGGCTGGCCGAGGCGTCCTCGATGACCGGCGCGGCGGGCGCGACGGCGAGCAGCGGCCCGCCGCCGGTGGAGCGCGCGATGACCTGCCAGGGCTGGTCGAGCGCGGTGGTGCCGAGGACTTCGAGCACGAGGTTCGCGGCGCGGGTGTCGCGCCGGAAGCTGACGGAAAAAGCCGGCCCGCCGGAGGAGGCTGCGGGCAGCAGCTCGGCGTCGGGCGTGAGCGGCTGCATGCCAAAGGCGTACTCGACGATGTTGGGCACGCCGTCGCCGTCCGGGTCGGCGAGCGGGCCGCGTTGCGCGCCGGTGAGGCCGTGGAGATCCTGCCACGCGTCGAGGGTGACGGCGACCGAGATGACGCCCACGGCTTCCAAATCAAAACCGCCGGAGCCGACGGTGCGCCACGGGTCGAAAATCGCGTGCGGCGCGGGCTGCGCGCTGTCGAGGAAGCTGCCGTTGCCGGGGATGTCCACGAGGCGCACGTAGCGGATGTTGTTGAGGTTCACGGTGCCGGCGGTGACGAGCGGGTGGTTGGCGAGCGCGGCAAGGTCGAAGGGCGTGCCCCAGCAGTCGCCCGCCGCGTTCACATGCTTGCCGGCGAGGTTGAAAACGTTGGTCGGATTCAGCGTGTCGTAGCGGTGCAGGGTTTCGTTGGTAGTGACGGTGCCGGGCGTGAGCGAGACGCTGGGGAAGCGCGCGAAATTGACGCCGTCCGACGACACCTCGACGTAGGCCAGCTCGGCAAAAACCCCGCCCACGCCCGCGCCGCCCGTGCTGGACGCGGCGACCAGGCCGTTTTCAAAAACCACGAAATCCGCGCCGGGCAGGTCGCGGATGGGCGCGGGATGCAGCGCGTCGGTGAAGCTGAGGGTGACGCGGCCGACCGGCGCACTGCCGGCGATTTGCGCGGCGGTGAGGTCGCCGAGCGAGACCACGTCGAACTCGTCGCCCGTGACCGGCCCGAGCGCGAGCGCGGCGTTGCTGAGAGCCGTCTGCCCGTCGGCGCGCACGTAGTCCGTCCAGCCGCGCGCCCAGCCGAAGAAGAGCGGGTTCACGGCGTTGCGCGGATTGGTGAAAACCGGGTCGCCAGTCATTTCGTCGAAGTGGTCGAAGAGCCGCGCTTTGCCCTCACCGTCCGGGCCGGTGAAGCCGGGCACCGGCGCGTCCCAGATGTTCGTAGGATCGTTCCAGCCGAGCGAGTACGGCGCGGCAGAGAGAGCGCCGTGAATGAAGATCACGGCGAGCGTCGCGCAGCGCCGCATGGCGCGATGAAACAACCTCAGGCTCATGGGCTCAACCCATGCGGTACCGGCGGCGCGGCGTCAATGCCGCGAGGCCGAGCACGAGCAGCAGCGCCGCCGACGGCTCGGGCACAACCCAGAAAACCGCCGAATGGTCGAAGGAGCCGTTGGTTACGGCCGCGAAAAGCGTGCCGTCGGCGACATCGAGCTGGCCGATGGCAAAGTCCGGGCTGCTGGCGACCGGCGCGCTCGCGGCAGTGTTGATGTCGGTGAGATCAATCGTGCCGTAATCCGAATGCCAGAGCGTGCCCGCGTCGGCGAGGGCGAGGTAGGCGTTGGTGCCGTTGGCGGAAAACTGGTGCAGCGCATCGAGGCCGAGCGTCGGCCCCGCGCCGGTCGCCGCGGTCACTTCGGCGGCGGTGAAGCGATACAGGTTCGGGCGCGCAAAGAAGCCCGAGCCGCCATAGAAAAGATCGCCCGGCAAAAGATCGCCCGGCGGCGTGAAGACGATGGGGCCGGAGTAGTCGTCCGGTGTGTCCACGATGGTGTCCGTCGCGCCGAGCATCAGCCCGCCGCCTCCATCCGGCAGCAGGTCAAAGCGCGAGACTTTGTTTTGCGGGGAAGGAGAGCCACCGGGGTTGTGGCTCAGGAAAAGGCTGCCGCCCGAGAAAGCCGCATCGTAGTTGTGCGGCACGGTGCCGAGGGCGTCGATGCTCAGGTCGGGATTCACCACGAGCACCGCGCCGGTGCTGTTTTCGCCAAAGAAGATCTTTCCGTTTTCCCACCGCACGAAGGAGCCGAACTTGAACGAGCCGAAATCGAACAGCGTCGTAGCCGTCGCGTAGCCGTCGCCCGCCGAGCGCCGGTAGAGCTTGCTCGCCGCGGCGAAGGCGCTGTCCCTTTCGATATAGAAGACGTCGCCGCCCGGCGCCGCGGCCAGCCCCTCGATGAGGAAGCCGGGCGAGGCGTCGAAGAGTTTGCCGCCGCTGTAGCCGGGCGCGGTGATGCTGAGGGTCTGCGCGAAAAGCGCGGTGGAGGCGGCGGTGAAAGCCGCCGTGGTGAGGAGTGTTTTTTTCATGTGTGGTGCTCTTTTTGGTGTTGGGAGAGAGCAGCACACGACACGGCGCAGAGGCGCCGCGGCGAGCGGACTGATCCCTCATTGCTTCTTTTTTGCGAAGAAGTTTTGCCGCGCCGACCGCGCCCGCAGCGGAATTGCTGCGCAGGGCGGCCGGCACGAATGAGAGCGGAGCGGAGGAGTATTCTGGCTTCTGGATTACAGGAGGGTTTTGGCCCTCCAACCTTCTCCCCGCCTTCACCTCCGGTTGATGGGAGATTGGCGAAATGGGGAGTCGTATCCAATTACAGCAGCGCAACTGCTTCCGATTTTCACGGAATTCCTGCCTTCGATCCACTGACGTAAAACTCGCAAAGAACTGCGCGGACTTTTCGCGCGGAACGGGCCCGCGGCAAGCGCGAATCCGGGAAAAATTTCCGTATTGCCCGCGCCCGCGAAGCGAGGCACGTTGCGCCGATGCCCGCCGCTGCGTTTTTTCTTTTGTTCGTCGTCGTGATGTTCCGCGTCGTCTCCGGTTTCGCCGGCAGCGCGGATTATTCGTGGATGCACAATGTCGCGCCGGTCGCCGCCGTGGCGCTCTGCGGCGCGGCCTATCTGCCGCGGCGCATCGCCTTTCCGCTGCCGCTGGCCATGCTGTTTCTGAGCGACGCGGCGCTGAATCTTTTCCACTACCACCAGCCGCTCTTCACCGTGGAAATCCTCCCGCGCTATCTCGCGCTCGCGCTCATCAGCGCGCTCGGCTTTGCGCTGCGCGGCCACGCCCGCCTCGGCACGCTGCTCGCGGCGAGCTGCGTGGGCTCGCTCATTTTCTACGTCGTCTCCAATACCGGCTCGTGGCTCTACGAGCCCGCCTACGCCAAGACCTTTGCCGGCTGGCTGCAGGCGCTGACCGTGGGCCTGCCCGGCTTTCCGCCGACGTGGTGGTTCTACCGCCACACGGTTTTCGGCGACCTTTTGTTCACGCTGCTTTTCGCCGGCTGCATGACCGTGCAGGCCCGCCGGGAAGCCCAGCTCGCGCCCGCCTCGCACGACGCGCTCGCGCCTTGGTAGCCGCGCGGTGCGCCGGCTGAAAACGCGCCGCGGTTTTCACCGGCGCTCGCGCCCTGCGAACCGGCGCAGGTTTTTCCACAGCACCTCGGCGAGCGTGGCCGGACGCGCGAGGATGGGCTCGCCGCGCTGGAAGCGTTCGAGGTCTTCGCGCAGTGCGGCGGCGTTGCGGTAACGCGCAGCGGGATCATTGCGCAGGGCTTTGAGCGCGATGGTCTGGAGGTCGGCGTCGAGGTCGGGCACATGCGCGCGCGGCGGCGCGGGCTCATGCGTGGGCAGGCGCTGGAGGTCGGTGAAAAGCGCGCCACACGAGACGAAGGCCCGCCGTCCGGTGAGCATCTGGTAAAGGATCGCGCCGAGCGCGTAAACATCGGCGCGCTCGTCGATGTCGCGGCTCGCGCGCGCCTGCTCCGGGGCCATGTACTCGATGGTGCCGAGCACCTGCTCGTCGAGCGAAAGCGAACCGTCGTCCACGGCGTCGCGGATTTTTCCAAGGCCGAAATCCGTGACCACCGGCTCGCCGTTCGGGCGGATGAGGATGTTGCCGGGCTTCAGGTCGCGGTGCAGCACGCCGTGCTCGTGCGCGTAGTGAATGGCCGCGCAGACCTGGATGAGAATGGCGAGGCTCTGCGGCACGGGCAAAGTCGCGGACGGCGTTTTCGGCACGGGCCGCGCGACGGTTGCGGACTCATCCGCCGGCGCGACGGGACGCTGCCGGGCGGCGCGGGCGATGACCGACGGCAGATCGCCGCCCACCGCGGACGCCGCGCCGGACACGCTCACGGAATGGCCCGCCGCGGCGAGCACCGCGGAGAGCGTCGCGCCTTCTACAAATTCCATGGCGATAAACGTGACGCCGTCGTGAAACCCGATCTCGCGGATGCCGCAGACGTGCCGGTGCGAAAGGCGCTGCATGATCTCGGCCTCGCGTTTCAACCGGCGCAGCGAGTGCTCCGAGGCGTCGATGCCGCCGCGTAAAATTTTGATCGCGACGACTGCGCCCGAGTTGTCGCGCGCGCGCCAGACCTCGGCCATGCCGCCGCGGCCCACGACTTCGAGCAGGTGGTAGCGCCCGATGACGCGGTCCTGCGAGGTCAGCGCAAGATTGTGAATCTCCGCGTACGGCTGCGCGCCCGTCTGTTCCGGTCGATCCACGGCCAGCACCGCGAGCGGCGGTTCCACCCCGCGCCGCGGCAGCGTGTGGCGGTAGCGAAAGCGGAAGGTCGCCGTCTCCGGTGAAACCGTCACGTTTGGCCCGACCAGCACCACGCGTCCGCGCAAGTCCGCCGGCAGCGGCACGGCATCGCCGCCGAGGCGCGGCTCGGGCGCGTCCTCGGTGGTGTCGGCCACCTGCCAGTTGCCCGGCAAATCCGCGAGCGCCGCGGTGAGCGCGGCCCCGGTCACGAGCACCTCGCCAGGCCGCGCGCTGCGCGTGAGCCGCTCGGCGAGCGTGACCGCCGGCCCGAGCGCGGAAAAGCTGCGCCGCCCGCCCGGCCCCGTGTGGCTCAGCACCATCTCGCCGGTATGCACGGCGATGCTGCACTCCGGCAGCAGCTTGCCCTTTGCATGAAAATCCTCCCGCCGTGCGCGCAGAAACGCGAGCTGGTCGCACGCGCCGCGGATGGCCTTCCACGCATGATCGCGGGCCGGCCGCGGTGCGCCGAAAAGCGCCGTCACGCTCGTACCCGCGAGGTGGTCCGCGGTGCCGCCGTTCACCTCGACGGCGCGCACGGTTTCGTCGAGAAAAGCGTTGATCGTCTCCTGCACCTCCTCCGGCGTGAAAGCCTCGCTCATCGCCACAAAATCCCGCAGGTCGGCAAACGTCACGCTCACCCTGCGGCGTTCCGGCTGGAGCGAAACGTCGCCCGCGTCAGCGGCGGCGGGCGCGGGGTCGGGAAAGTTTTCAGCAGACACGGGCGCGCAAATTAGCGGAGCTGGCGCGGAGTGTAAATCAGCGGGGCTGCTCCGGCGTGGCGCAGGCATCCTTGCCTGTGGCAGTCCGCCGGGCATCCCTGCCCGGCGTGGGTCCAGCGGGCAGGGATGCCCGCGGGACAACCACAGGCTGGAAGCCTGCGCCACGCAGCCATCCGCGCGCTACTTTTTCGGCAGCGCCTCGAAGGCTTTCAGCACGTCCTCCGCCTGCTTGTCCGTCGAGGCGCTGAGCTGATTCCACACGCATTTGCCATCATGGATGAGAAACGACTGCCGCTTCGCAAAACCCAGCGTCGTCGGCACACCGAAGGCCTTCGCCACCGTGCCGTCGCTGTCCGCGAGCAGCGTGTGCGGCAGCTTGTATTTCTCGGTGAATTTTTTCTGCGCCTCGACTTTGTCCTCGCTCACGCCGAGCACCTGGATGCCCTTTTTCTGCAAGTCACCCCAACTGTCGCGGATGCTGCACGCCTCCTTGGTGCAGCCGGGCGTGTCGGCCTTCGGGTAGAAATAAACGAGCGTCACGCCCTTCGCGTAAACGTCCTTGAGATTCACGGCCTTGCCGTCCTGATCGACCGAGCTGACCTCCGGCGCGGCGGCCCCCACGGCCAGCGGATCGGCCTCGGCAAAGGACGCGAAGCCGAGGAAGGCGAGCAGGGCGGAGAGGGATTTGAGTTTCATAAAGGCGAGGGATGAGTGGCGAAGGGTGGCGGTTTGGGTGCGGTTGAGCAAGCGGCGCGCGGTCATTTTCTTAGCCCGTGGCGGACGTTTTTTTCCACCGCCAAATCGCGAGAATCCACGCTGGCGATTTTTCCGCGCATCCCTATCAATGCGCGCCGTCGTCCCCGCCGCCGGACGCTCCCCAAAACCATGCGCCTCTTTTTTCCGCAAGAAACCCACCCCGCCGAAACCCGCGTGGCCGCCGTGCCGGCGGCGGTGGCGAAGCTGGTGCGGCTCGGCGCGGCTGTGGAAATCGAGCGCGGATATGGCGCGCGCGTGCATTTTTCCGATGACGACTACGGCGCCGCCGGCGCGACGCTCGCGACGGACCGCGCCGCGGCGCTGGCGGGTGCGGACGTGGTGCTGCGCCTGCGCCCGCCGCCGGTGGAGGAAATCGCGCGGCTGAAACGCGGCTGCATCCACGTCAGCTATCTCGATCCGTTCAACGACCTCGCGCTTGTGCGGCAGCTTGCGGACGCGGGCGTGAGCGCGATTGCGATGGAGCTGATTCCGCGCAGCACGCTCGCGCAGAAAATGGACGCGCTGAGTTCGCAGGCGAGCCTCGGCGGCTACGTCGCGGTGCTGCTCGCGGCAGAGCACAGCCCGCACGTTTTCCCGATGATGATGACGCCAAGCGGCACGATCCGCCCGGCGCGCGTGTTTGTGATCGGCGTGGGTGTAGCGGGCTTGCAGGCCATCGCCACGGCGAAGCGGCTGGGCGCGGCGGTGAGCGCGTTTGACACGCGCCCGGTGGTGGAGGATCAGGTGCGTTCGCTCGGCGCGAAGTTTGTGAAAGTCGATCTCGGCGAGCTGGGCCAGACCGCGCAGGGCTACGCGCAGGCGCTCACGCCCGAGCAGCTCGCGAAGCAGCGCGACGCGATGGCCGCGGAGTGCGCGGAGGCCGATGTGGTCATCACCACGGCGCAGGTTTTCGGACGGAAAGCGCCGGTCATCGTGACGACCGCGATGGTGGAAAAAATGCGCGCCGGCAGCGTGATCGTGGACATGGCCGTGGAGTCCGGCGGCAACGTCGAGTGCGCGCGGCTCGGCGAGGCTACGGACGTGCGTGGCGTGAGCGTGCTCGGGTTCGCCAATTTGCCCGGTCGCGTCGCCGTGACCGCGAGCCAGATGTACGCGAACAACCTCGCCAACCTCACCGAGCACTTTTGGAACAAGACCGCGAAGACTTTCACCCTCGACCCGCTAGACCCGCTGCTCACCGCCTGCCTCGTCACGCACGGCGGGGCGGTCTGCAACGAAACCATCCGCAACCTCATGCCCGCCACCCCATGAATCCTGACATCCTCGTCTCCTCCATCTACGTCTGCGCGCTCGCCGCGTTTCTCGGCTACGTAGTCATCTCACGCGTGCCGTCGCTGCTGCATTCGCCGCTGATGTCCACGACGAACGCCATCTCCGGCATCTCGCTCGTCGGCTCCATCGTCACCGCCGGCGCGCAGCATGACCGGCTCAGCGCCTTCCTCGGTTTCCTCGCGGTGACGAGCGCGACGATCAACGTCGTCGGCGGATTCTGGATCACCGAGCGGATGCTGCGCTTTTTCCACAAGCCCAACGCGGTGCAGCCCGCGAAGCGCAAGGACTGACGAGCGATGACGCACTACTTCGCCGAGTTCAGCTACCTGCTGGCGTCCATCCTTTTTATCTTCGGGTTGAAAGGGCTGAGCCACCCGGATTCCGCGCGCCGCGGCATGCACATGGCGGAGTTCGGCATGTTGATGGCGATCATCGGCACGCTGCTGCATCGCGAAATCGTGAGCTACGAATGGATCATCGCAGGCCTCGTGATCGGCGGCGCGATTGGCGGCGCGATCGCGCAGTTCGTGCCAATGACCGCGCTGCCGCAGCAGACCGCGCTCTCGCACGCGTTCGGCGCTTTCGCCGCGGCGTTGGTGGGCATTTCCGAGTACCACTGCCACGGCGGAACGGCGTCGCATTTCACGCTCGGCGCAGTCGGCGCGGATGTGCTGCTCGGCTCGCTCACGACCACGGGCAGTCTCATCGCCACGGCGAAACTGCAGGGCTGGCTGCCGGGCGCTCCGTTCACTTTCAAGGGGCAGAATCTTTTCAACCTCGCGCTGTTCGCGGCCACGCTCGGCAGCTTCGTCTGGTGGCTCGCGGTGCCCTCGGCGGCGTTCGCCTTTTACCTCATGGCGCTGCTCTCGCTCGCGGTCGGCGTGATGATGGTGCTGCCCATCGGCACGGCGGACATGCCCGTGGTCATGTCGCTGCTGAACTCCTACGCCGGCCTCGCTGCGGCGGCGACCGGCTTCGCCATCTCGAACAACGTGCTCATCATCGCCGGCACGCTCAACGGCTTCTCCGGCTTCATCCTCTCGCTGATCATGTGCCGCGCCATGAACCGCTCGATCCGCAACGTGCTCTTCGGCGCGTTCGGCCAGGCCGCGGACGAAACCGCCGCCGCCACCGGCGCGGAGCCGATGCGCGAGATCAGCCTCGACGACGCCGCGGTGCAGCTCGCCTACGCGCGGCAGGTCGCCTTCGTGCCCGGCTACGGCATGGCCACCGCGCAGGCGCAGCACGCTGTGCATGAGCTGGCGACCATGCTCGAAGCACGCGGCGTGATCGTGAAGTACGCCATTCATCCCGTCGCCGGCCGCATGCCCGGCCACATGAACGTGCTGCTCGCCGAGGCCAATGTGCCCTACTCGCTGCTTTGCGAACTCGAAGCCATCAACCCCGAATTTCCCTCCACCGACGTGGCCGTGGTCATCGGCGCAAACGACGTGGTGAATCCCGACGCGCGCGACAATCCGACGAGCGCCATCGCCGGCATGCCGATCCTCGAAGTGGACTACGCGAAGTCCGTCATCGTCCTCAAACGCGGCCAGGGCAAAGGCTTCTCCGGCCTCGAAAACCCGCTCTTTTCCAAGCCCAACACCGGCATGCTCTACGGCGACGCCAAGGAGTCCCTCATGCGCCTCGCCGAAGCCGTCCGCGCGGCGTGAAAAATCCGCCGTTGACTCGCGGCGAGCGCGTGAGACACGACTCCGTTACCATGAAAACAGTCACCGTCCGCGATCTCAAAAACCGTTTTGCCGATGTCGCCAAAGGTATCGACCACGGCGAAGTCGTAACCATCACCCGCTGCGGCACCGCCTTCGCCACGCTCACCTCGGCCAAGGTTCGCAAACCCAGCAAGGCGTTCATTGCGAAACATTACAAAGAGCGTAAGCCAGTGGAAAAAGGCATGTCCAAAGAAGCTATCGAAAAACTGTGGTCGGATTTGCGCGACTGACGGTGATGAAAGTGAAGCCGTAGCCCGCTGCCGTCCTGCCCATGTCCAAAGACCTCGCCGCGGAACTCGACTACCAGGCACGTCATGCCGCGCAGGTCGCGGACATCCGGCCGGTGCTCGCCACCACGCTCGCGCGCTACCGCGAGTGCCCGCAGGCGGAGCTTTACCGGAAGGAATTCGTCTTCCGCCTGATCCACGAACTGAAGCCGCGGACGATCCTCGATTTCGGCTGCGGCGATGGCGAAAACAGCGTGCAGCTCGGGCTCCTCGGCTACGACGTGACCGGATTCGATCTTTCGCCCGAATACGTGGACATCGCCCAGCGCCGGCGGGCCGTGAACCACGCCGAGGAGCGCGTCCATTTTCTCATCTCCGCGGGAGCCGAACTCGAGCTGCCGGAAAACGCTTTCGACGTAGCGCTGGTCAATCTCGTTCTCCACCACGTCGAACTGCGCCCGTGCCTCGACTCGCTGCGGCGGCGGGTGAAGCCGGGCGGCTGGCTGGTGATCGTCGAGCCCGTGGGCTATTCGGCAGCGCTGCAAAAACTGCGCGACGTCACGCCCGTGGAAAAGGACATCAGTCCGAACGAGCGGCAGCTCAACCAGCGCGACCTCGCGATCATCGGCGAGTATTTTGAAATCGTGCGCACGCGGCACTTCCGCCTCGTGTCGCGGCTCGACCGGCTCGTGCCCGCGCGGCCTGCCGCCCTGCGCGACCGCATCGAGTGGCTGCTGCTCTGGCTTGACCGGATGCTGCTCGCGCTGCCGGGCATGAGCTACTTCGCCGCGACCGTCGTGCTGCTCGCGCGCAAGCGCGCCGACGCTCAGTAAGTCTCCACCGGCGACCGCTTCCCATCCTCCGGGCTGCGCTGCGCCGCGCCTTCCGCGCCGAGCACCGCCACGCGCAAATCCCACACCTCCGCATCGCGCCGCCGGAACTCCGCTTCATCCCACGCATCCGGCGGCGCCATCTTCGCCTTGAACGCCGCCACATTCGCCAGCGCGCGCTCCAGCTCCGCGCGCGGCACATCCGCGAGAAAGCCGTGCGCTTTCTCCACCATCTCCACGCGATGACAGATCATCGCCACGTCATTGCCCGCGCTGATCGCCAGCCGGATCACCTCCGCCAGTCCGCTCTCGCCTTTCCCGTACGGCTCGAGGATCGCGCCCATGTCCAGATCGTCCGTCATCACCAATCCCTCGAACCCATGCTCGCCCCGCAGCAAATCCGTAATCACCGCGCGCGACAGCGACGACGGCGTCTGCGTGCTTTCCAGGCTCGGGTAAAAGCCGTGCCCGATCATCATTGAGTCCACCCTTTGCGCGAACGCGCGGAACACCGCCAGCTCGTGCGCGTCCAGCTCCGCGCGGCTCAGCGGGATCACCGGCAGCTCGTGATGCGCGTCCAGCGGCGCACGCGAGTAGCCGGGGAAGTGCTTCCCGCAGCTCAGCACCCCGCCGCCGCGCAGCGCGTCGTTGAACGCGCCCGCATTGCGCACCACCTGCGCCACGTCGTTGCCGTAGCAGCGCCCGCGCAACGAGTTGTCCGCCTCGTCGTCGAAAGAAATGTCGAGCACCGGGCACAGGTCGAGATTGAAGCCAAACATGCGCAGCAGCCGCGCCGTGATCGCGCCATGCCGGCGGATCAAATCGAGGTCGCCCTTGTCGCGGAGCTGGTTCGCGTTCGGCGGCTCCGTGCCCACGAGTTTCAGCCGCGAAACCCGCCCGCCTTCCTGGTCAATCGTGATGACCGGCTCGACCGAGCTCAGCTCCCGCAGGTCATCAATCAGCTTCCGCAACTGCACGGGCGACTGAATGTTTCGCCCAAACAGAATGAACGCACCGGGCTGAATGCGGCGGAAGGTGGCTGCGGTCGCTGCGTCGAGTTCGATGCCCGGCACGCCGGTCATGAGGAGCTGGCCGAGAGAGTTTGCAGGCATGCCGCGCAGCGTAGCTAATCACCGCTTCGGCAGACAAAAGAAAATCTCGACCACGCAACCCAATTGCAGGCGACGGAGGCCGAGATGGCGGCTGTGACCGCATTTCGCGCGCCTCTTGCTTGGAGATTTCGCGAAGGTGGCTGGAGCCGGAATCGAACCGGCGACACGAGGTTTTTCAGACCTCTGCTCTACCAACTGAGCTATCCAGCCATTTTCGGGGCAAATGCGGCGGAGCGAAAAACGCGCTTCCAAAATCCCGTCCGCCACAAAACAGGGCGGCACTATGCGCGACGGTTTTCAATCGGCAAGGAGATTTGGAAATCTTTGCCGACCGCGCCGCACCGCGCGCGCGGTCCAGGATTTGCCCAATGCCGCCGAGGCGATTGGGCGCAAAACGCCGCCGTTAAAGCCGCGCCCGCATCGGCATTGCGCGGCACCCGGCGGGCGGCTAATCTCCGCGCTCTTTTTCCCGCTTATGACCACCGCGCTTCGTCACGTCCATTTCATCGGCATCTGCGGCACCGCCATGGGCGCGGTCGCCGCCGCCATGCGCGCGCAGGGCTTCACCGTCACCGGCTCGGACGCCGCTGTTTATCCGCCGATGAGCACCTTTCTCGAGGGCAAAGGGATCAAGCTCAGCGAAGGCTACAAACCGGAGAACATCCCCGCCGACGCCGACCTCATCGTGGTCGGCAACGCCATCTCGCGCGGCAACCCGGAGATCGAGGCGGTGCTCAACCGCAAGCTCTACTACCTCTCGCTGCCCGAGACGCTGAAGCAGTTTTTCCTGCGCGGAAAACACAACCTCGTCGTCAGCGGCACGCACGGGAAAACGACGACGACCGCGCTGCTCGCGTGGATTTTGCAAAGCGCCGGGCTGAACCCCGCCTACATGATCGGCGGCATCGCGAAAAATCTCGGCCAAGGGTGCAGCCTGCATGACGCGAAGCACACCGTCATCGAGGGCGACGAATACGACACCGCGTTCTTCGACAAGCGCTCGAAGTTCGTCCACTACCTCCCGGAACTCGTCGTGGTGAACAACATCGAGTTCGACCACGCGGATATTTTCGACGACCTCGACGCGATCAAGCTCAGCTTCCGCCGCCTGCTGAACATCGTGCCGGAAAATGGCATGGTGCTCATCAATGGCGACGACGCCAACTGCATCGCCGTGGCCGAGGGCTGCCGCGCGCAGCTCGTGGAGGTGGGTTTTTCGCCAAACGCCGGGCGGCACATCCGCGAGGTGTCGTATGATCCGCGCGGCTCGCACTTCACGCTGCTCGACACGCGTTTCACCATTCAGCTCGTGGGCGAGTACAACGTGCGCAACGCGGCGATGGCGATCAGCGCGGCGCATTTCTACGGCATCCCGCTCGCGGACATTGCCAAAGCCGTGGCCGCTTTCGAGGGCGTGAAGCGCCGGCAGGAAGTGCGCGGCGAAGTGCGCGGCATCACCGTCATCGACGACTTCGGCCACCACCCCACCGCCATTCGCGAAACCCTGCGCGGCCTGCGCCACCAGTACCCCGGCCGCCGGCTGTGGGCCATCTTCGAGCCGCGCTCGAACACCACGCGCCGCGCCGTCTTTCAACACGAACTCCCCGCCGCCCTCGCCGAAGCCGACGGCATCATCCTTGCCCAAGTCGCCCGCCAGGAGCAGATCGCCACCGATGACCGGCTCGACCCAGCGCACGTCATTGCGGACATCGCCGCGACTGGCAAACCCGCCTTTTACGAGCCTGGCGTGGACGCCATCATCGCCCGCCTGCGCCCGCTGGTGAAGGAACGCGACGTCATCGCCATCCTCAGCAACGGCGGCTTTGGCGGCATCCACGAGCGGCTGCTCAAGGAGCTGTAAGCGACGGTGAAATAAGTCGGCGGCACGACTGGGGCACGGGGCTTTTTTGGCCGCCCCTAAGAAACGCTCGCCGCGTGGTCTTTGAAACCCGATACGTCCCCGCACCCCGTCCTTATGAAAAAATTCCCAGTACTCCCCACCCTCTTCCTCGCGCTCGCCGCGCCCGCTTTCGCCGCCGAGGCGCCGCCGCGCACCGAGGCCGAGATTTTGAAATCGGTGAAAGTGCCCGACGGCTACGAGGCCACCGTTTTCGCCCTGCCGCCCACGGTCGGCTACCCCACGGCGGTCAGCGCGTCGGCGGACGGCGTGCTGTTTATCGCGATCGATGAAAACGGCTCGCTCGATGCCAAGCCGGGGCGCGGGCGCGTCCTGCGCTGCATTGATTCGGACGGCGACGGCAAGGCCGACCAGTTCACCACTTTCGCCGAGATGGACTCGCCGCGCGGCGTCATCTGGGACGGCCCGAGCGGCGCGGGCCCCGGCACGCTCTACGTCATGCACCCGCCGAACCTCACGGCCTACACCGACACCGACGGCGACGGCAAAGCGGACAAGGTCGAGGAAGTCGTCACCGGGCTCGGCTTCGATTTGAAGTTCCGCGGCGCGGACCACACCACGAACGGCTGCCGCATGGGCATCGACGGTTTCATCTACATCGCGTGCGGCGACTACGGCTACGTGGAGGCGAAAGGCAAGGACGGCACAACGATCAAGCACCGCGGCGGCAGCATCGTCCGCGTGCGGCCCGACGGCACCGGGCTCGAGATCGTGGTGCAAGGCACGCGCAACATCTACGACGTGGCCGTCGCGCCCACGCTCGACCTTTTCACCCGCGACAACACCAACGACGGCGACGGCTGGAACGACCGGTTGTCCTTCAACCCGCCCGGCGCGCACATGGGCTACCCGTCGTACTACATGCGCTTCCACGAGGACATGCTGGAGCCGCTCGCCGACTACGGCGGCGGCTCGCCGTGCGGCTCGCTCTGGCTTGATGAGCCGGGCCTGCAAAACGGCCTCTACACCGTCGAGTGGGGCCGCAGCGCGATCTTCTACCATCCGCTCCAACAGACCGGCGCGGGCTACGCGCTCGACGGCCCGAACCAGGGCCAGCAGGAGTGGCTGAAACTCACGCGCCCGACCGACATGGACGTGGACGCCGCGGGCCGCATTTACATTTCGAGCTGGGAAGGCGCGACGTTCAATTACAACGGGCCGAACGCGGGCTACGTCCTGCGCGTGATGAAAAAAGGCGCGACCGCCGCGGCGAACGTCGATTTCAAAAAGGCCGCCGACGCCCAGCTCGCCGCTGCCATCGGCTCGCCGAGCGCGGTCATCCGCCTCGGTGCCCAGCGCGAGATACTGCGCCGCGGGCCGAAGCCGGAATTCGCCGCGCCCCTGCGCAAGATCGCCGAGACCGCGGGCTCCACCGGCCCGCGCGTGGCGGCGCTCGAGACGCTCGCGCAGCTTTTCGGCGCGAAGGCTTTTCCCTCGTTCACGCAACTCGCCGCGGATGAAACGATCCGCGAGTACGCCGTCCGCGCGCTGGCTGAGGACACCCGCCTCGCCGCGCAGGTGCCTATGCCGCCGCTCACCGCGGGGCTGTCCGACAAGAACCCGCGCGTCCGCACCGCCGCCATCAACGCCGTGCGCCGCCTCGGAAAAACGGACGCCGCGCAAGCCATGCTGCCGCTCGTGGCCGACGCCGACCCGGTCGTCTCGCACCTCGCCGTGCGCGCGCTCGCCGAGCTGAAAGCCGCCGCTGTGCTCGTCGGCGCGCTCGATTCCGCCGACGCCAAAGTGCAGCCCGGCGCACTGCGCGCTCTCTACGGTTTTTACGACGAAAAAGTCGCGGATGCGCTCATCGCCCGCCTCGCCACGGCTAAGGATTCCGCGCTGCGCAAGGGCCTCCTCAACACGCTCTGCCGGCTCGACAACCAGGACGCACCGTATCTCGATCCCAAAGTCTGGTGGGGCACGCGCCCCGACACCAGCGGCCCGGTTTACAAGCCCGAGCGCTGGGCCGCGTCCGACAAAATCGAGGCCGCGCTCAAGGCCGCGCTCGACACCGAGCAAGGCGAGGACGGGCGCTGGCTCGTGCAGACGATGTACAAAACGAAGGTGAATTTCCCCGGCCTCGTCGAGCTCATGCTCGCCAAAGCCGGCACCGACACCGCCGCCAAGCTCACCGCCATTGAGGGGCTTTTCGGCAAGGACAACGCGCTGCCCGCCGAAGGGCTCGCCGCGCTCAGCGCCATCGCCGCCGACGAAAAACAAGCGCCCGATTTTCGCGCCAAAGCACTGCGCCTTTTCGCCCGCGCCAGCGAACGCGGGGCCGCGCTCGACGCCGCCTTCGCGGCCTTCGCGCCCTTTGCCGGAGCCAATCCGGGGCACGCCTCCATCGCCGCCGCGTTTGAGGAATTCACCCGCGACGCGAAGCACACGAAGCATCTCGCGGCGCTGGAAAAAATAGCCGACAGCGGCGACGCGCCCAAGCGCACGCTCGCGCAAACCGTCCTCGTGAACCTCGCTACCAGCACGCTCGTGAAAGGCAAGGACCACGACGCCGCGACCGCCGCCGTGGAAAAGTCGTGGGCCAAACCCGCCGCCGCCGCGAGCCTGCTCGGCGTCATCGCGAGGACGAAGGCGAAGGATTTCGCCGGCCAGGTAAGCGCGCATTTGAAAGACCCGGACAACGCCGTCGCCGAGGCCGCGCTCTTTGCCTACCAGAGTCTCGGCATGAAGGACACCGGCACGCCCGCCGCGCAAATCGGCACGATGAAATACGAGGCCGTTTTCGCCGCCGTGCAAAAGGGCGGCGACGCCGCGCAAGGCAAGGACATGTTTCTCCGCGCCGGCTGCATCGCCTGCCACACCACCCGCGCCGACGAGCCGCCGAAAGGCCCCATGCTTGCCGCCGTGGCGAAAACCTACGACCGCGCCGCGCTCACCGAATCCATCCTCAAACCCAGCGCAAAGATTGCGCAGGGTTTTGAAACCACCACGCTCAAGACCAAGGCGCACGGCGAAATCCAGGGCTTCATCACCCGCGAAGGCGCGGACAGCGTGGACCTGCGCAACGTCACTGGCCAGACCGTGACCATCGAGAAAGGCGACATCACTACCCGCGGCAAACTCGATCAGTCCATGATGCCCGAGGGACTGCTGAATACCTTCGCGCCCGCCGACCTCGCGAACCTCCTCGCCTTTCTCGAATCGCTCAAAGCCCAGTAACTCCTGCGCCGGGCAGCGTGCGGAGCACGTCGGGGTAAAGCGCGTGCTCGGCGACTTGGATGCGCGCGTGCAGCGTCTCGGGCGTGTCGCCGGGCAGCACGGGCACGGCGCGCTGGGCGATGACTTCGCCGGTGTCCATGCCGGCGTCCACGTAATGCACGGTGCAGCCGGTTTCGCGCGCGCCAGCGGCGAGCGCCTGCCGCCACGCTTCGAGTCCGGGAAACGCGGGCAGCAGCGAGGGATGGATGTTGATGATGCGGCGCGGAAACGCCGCGAGCAGCGGCGGCTTAATCATGCGCATGTAACCCGCGAGCACGACCCATTCGACGCCCGCGTTTTGCAACAGCTCCACCACGCGCAGCTCAGCCTCGGGTTCGAGTTTCGTTTTGAAACGTCCAGGCTCCACGAATTCCGCGCGCAGTCCGCGCGCCCGCGCCAGCTCTAGGATCCCAGCCGACGCCACATCCGAAATCACGATGCGCACTTCCGCGTCGAGTTCGCCGCGCGCGATGGCATCTGCGATGGCGCGAAAGTTTGATCCCTTCCCCGAACCCAGCACGCCGAGCTTCAGCACGCGAATTTCCCAATCATCTCGGTCGTCGATTTTCCCGGCACCAGCGGCAGGATGTGGATGGCCGCACCGACCTCGTCCAGCGCCCAGCGTTCTTCGGCGTTGAGTTTGTCCACGGTGTAGTCGCCGCCCTTCGCATAGACCTGCGGGCGGATGGCGTGGACGAGTTCGGTCACGCGCTCGCTGTCGAAAATGACCACGTAATCCACGCACGCGAGCGCGGCCAAAATCTCGGCGCGGTCCTGCTCGGCATTGACCGGACGCGTCGGGCCTTTGAGCGCGCGCACGCTGGCGTCGCCATTCACCGCCACGATGAGCGCCTCGCCGAGCGCGCGCGCGGCCTGGAGGTAGCGGACATGGCCGACGTGCAGGAGGTCGAAGCAGCCATTGGTGAAAACCACGCGCTGGCCTTCGTCGGCGAGCCGGTCGCGGTTGCGGACGACTTCGGCGAGAGGCAGGATTTTTTCGCGGCTCATGCGCGGGAGCCTAAGCCGCCGCGCCACGCGGGCGCAAGCCGCCTACTTCGCCGCGGCGATAACTTGCAGCTCGTGGATAGACCAGAACAGGCCGTTCACCGCGCCGGTCTGCGTGATGCGGATGAACTTCGCTTTCGCGGGTGCAAAGGCGATGTCGGTGACGGCGCTGCTGCCTTTGCCGGTGGCGACAGGTTTGCCCCATGTAGCGCCGTCGGCGGAAAGCGCGACTTCGTAGCCGCGCGGGTAGTCGCTGGGCGAAGGGGCGCTGTCGAGTTCGAGGCCGCTGACCACCGTCTCCTGTGGCAGTTCGATTTGAAACCACATGCCGGCGACCTGCGACGCGCCGGTGGTGTAGCGCGAAGCCGCGTCGCCATCGACCGCCAGGGCGCAGTCTTTTGCCGCGTGGCTGGCGGTGAGCTTCCAGTCTTTGCGGTTCGCGAGCGGCTTGGGCAGCGAGGCGCGCAACTCGGTGATGGACCACGGCTGCGTGCGCTCTTTCGTCGCCGCGCGCAGCGCCGCCACGTCCGCGGCGGTGATGAAACCGGCGTGGTTGCCAAACGCATTGCGCACGTAGCTCAGCACGCCCGCGATCCATGCGTCGTCGTTCGTCGCCATCGCGATCATCTGGCCCTCGTACTTTTTGCCGTCGATGTCGCCGGTCAGGCCGTGCAGCAGCACCTTGATGCCGCCGTCGCGCCAGCCGTTTACCGTTTTCGAGCCGGCGAGCGCGGGCGCGAGCATCGCGCCGGGCGCGGCTCCGGCGAGCGGCAGACCTTTCGCATCCGCGCCGTGGCAGGTCGCGCAGAGGGTTTGAAAAACGGTCTGGCCGGACTTGTAGAGCTTCTCCTGCTCGGACGTCATCGCCGCCGTGCTGGACGCCACGGCGGGGTTGAGGATCGCGTCGCCAATCGTCCTCACGCCGAGCGGCGCGACCGGCGTGACGAGCGCGGCGAGCGTCGTTTTCCAATCCGGCAGATCGAGCTGCCGCGCGGTGAGCATCGCCTGGATGACCACGTTCGCGTCCTTGTCCTTCGTCGCCGCCAACACGTCCGCCGCGAGCGTCTTGTCTCCTTTTTTGAAAAGCGCCTCGCCCACTCGCAACGCGGCGATGCGCAGTTGTGGGTGGTCATCGCGCAGCTTCTCGCGCACGAGGTCCGGCGTCAGCGCGTCGAGTCCTTCGAGCGTCCAGAGCGCGTGCAGACGGGCAAAATAATTCTTGTCGCCGCGCGCCATCGCGGTGAGCGCGGGGGCCACGGATTTGTCACCGCGCAGCACGAGGAGCTTCTGCGCGGTGTCGCGCCACCAGCCATTCGCGTGGCCGAGATGTGCGACGAGCTGCGCGGGTGTTTCCGCACTCATGCGCGGCTGCGGGCCGGGCTTCAGCGAGTCATGCACGAGCCGCCAGATGCGCCCGCGGTTCGTCACTTTGTCGAACTGGTACTGCTCCACCACTTTCCGCAAATACGAGCCCGGCCGCACCCAGTTGCCTTCCTGAATGATACCGCGGTACATGTCCGTGACGTAGAGCGTGCCGTCCGGCGCGTTCGCGATATTGAGCGGGCGAAAGCACGGATCGCTCGACCGCCAGAACTCCGATTTTTCATCCTGGTACGGATTGCTCAGCACAGTCAGCCCATCCTGATTCGTGATCTTCGCGCGGCGGATGAGCCGGCCCACCGGCTCGCCCACGAGCAAGTCGCCGCGCAGTTCCGCGGGCAGCCGGTCGCCGCGAAAAACATCGCCGCCGGTTGTCGCGGTGAAATGATTCACCGTCCCGTCCGCGCGATGCCGCCCGTGCCCGCCCTGCACGTCCGCCATGCCGATGGCCGGCCAAACTTCCATGAAACCCGTGGCCATCTGCTCCTTCGGATTGAACGCGCCGTACCCCACCGGTTGCTGAAAACTCTGCGGCCCCTGCTCGCCGCCCGCGTTCATGAAAAACATCTTCCCGAAATCGTCCTGGCACAGCCCCCACTGCCCGTTGTTCGCCGCGGCGTGCTCCTTTACCGCGCCCGCCGGCGTCCAGCGCAGGCGGTAGTCGTTGTAGGTCGAGTAGAGGCAGTTGTCGCGGCCCCACAGCAGCCCGTTTGGCTGATGCTCCAGATTTCCCCCACGCGGCCCGCCCGTGAAAAACGGCTCCTTTTTGTCCGCCACGCCGTCACCGTCCGTGTCCGTGTAGGTGAACAAATCATTGGTGTCCGTCTCGCCCACGATGATGCGCCCTTTGTCCAGCGCCACGAGCATCCGCGGCAGCACTAGCCCGTCGATGAAAACCGTGTGCTTGTCATAAACGCCGTCGCCTTTCGACGACCAATGCAGCGACACGCGGCTCGTCTTCGTCAGCTCATCCTTGCCGTCAATCTCCTGCATGTAGCTGCGAAATTCCGCCACGAACATCCGCCCGTCGCCATCGAACGCCGCGATCACCGGCTCCTTGATGTCCGGCTCGCTCAGCACCAGCTCGACATGGTAGCCCGGCGGGAGTTGGAAAGTCTTCGCCTCCTCCTGCGCCGAGCGCGCCTGCACCGGCGGCATGGGTGGAAATTCGTCCGGTTTTTCCGCGGCAAAGCCGCTGGCGCACAAGGCGGCGAGCGCGGCGAAGACAGGACAGGCAAAAGAAGTCGGGAGTTTTTTCATGAACGGGTGCGGAAGATGAGCACGGTGAAAAGGCGCGGCCAAGCGGAACCTTAGCGCCGCCGTGATTCGCGCCGCAAAGCGCGCCCGCCGCTGCGCTGCACAAAAGTTGCGCATCACTGCTGGCGAAAGTTTTCCGACCGCAGAGGCGCAGAGATTTTGGAGAGAAC
>JANXWQ010000443.1 GCA_025351065.1 Chthoniobacter sp.
CGTCGATTCCAAGGACATTGAGGTGATGGTTTTCGAGAACGGGCTCTGGAACAAAATCAGTCCCGAGGAACTCGAAGGCGAACTCCGCGCGCTGCCTCTGCTCGCGCGACAGAAAGCGGGCGAGGCGGGTTTGCAAAAGGAAGCGTTCGACGCAGTCGCCGCGCGCGTGCGGGAAAAGTTTGCGCCGGAATATGAGGTCGAAGTGAAGATCGCGCAGCCGCTGGATTGAAATGACCTGGCGGGTCATGCGCGCTTTTTCACCCACGAAATATCGCAATAACTCGCGACTAAAAAAGATTATCCCGAACAAGCCATGAACGCTTCGCTCCTCCATCTCACGCGCCGTCATTTTCTCGGCAACGCCGCGTCTGGTGCGGCGGGCCTCGCGCTGTCGCACTTGTTTTCGCGCGAAGCGCAAGCGGCGATGACTACAGGGCAACCGCACTTCCCGCCAAAAGCGAAGCGCGTGCTCCACATTTTCTGCCCCGGCGGCGCGTCGCACATGGACCTGTGGGAGCACAAGCCGCTGCTGGATAAACTCCACGACACGCCGATGCCCGGCGCGGCGGAAGTCAGCTTCCAGGGCAAAAACGGCAACCTGATGAAATCGCCGTGGCCCTTCGTGCCGTGCGGGCAGAGCGGGAAGATGATCTCGTCGCTGCTCCCGCATCTCGGCGCGCATGCCGATGACATCGCCTTCATCCACTCCATGACCTCGCGCTCGAACACGCACGGGCCAGGCTGCGTGTTTATGAACTGCGGCTTCACCCGCGAAGGCTTCCCCAGCGCGGGCGCGTGGACGAGTTACGCGCTCGGCTCGCTGAATGAAAACCTGCCGACTTACATCGCCATCCAGGACATCCGCGGCGAGCCGCCCAACGGGAAGGCGAATTGGTCGAACGGCTTTCTCCCCGCGCAGTATCAGGCCGTGCAGATGACCGCGCAGCAGCCGCTGCGCAATCTCGCGCGCCCCGCCGGCATCGGCGCCGACGAGGACGCCGCCACGCGCCGCTTTCTCACCGCGCTCGACGAGCAGCACGCCGCGCTGCATCCCGGCGAGAGCGACCTGCGCGCCCGCATGAGCACCTACGAACTCGCCGCTCGCATGCAGCTCGCCGCACCCGAAACGGCCGACCTCTCCCGCGAGCCCGAGCACGTTCACAAGCTCTACGGCACCGCCGACGCCAACGACCTCAAAGCCGCCTACGCCCGCAACTGCCTCCTCGCCCGCCGCTTTCTCGAAAAAGGCGTGCGCTACGTCAGCCTCTACTGCGCCAGCCGCGCCAGCGGCGTGGACGGCCTGCTAAACTGGGACGCGCACAAAACCCTCAAAGCCGACTACGAGCGCCACTGCCCCATCCTCGACCAACCCACCGCCGCGCTCCTCACCGACCTCAAACAGCGCGGCATGCTCGACGACACCCTCGTCCTTTGGACCACCGAATTCGGCCGCATGCCCACCCATCAGGAAGGCACCGGCGGGCGCGATCACAACCCCGACGGCTTCACCGTCTGGATGATGGGTGCCGGCGTAAAAGGCGGCGTCAGCCACGGCGCGACCGACGAGCTGGGCCGTCGCGCCGCCACCGATGTCACGACCGTCTATGACTTCTACGCCACCGTCCTCCACCTCCTCGGCCTCGATCACGAAAAGCTCACCTTTTACCACAACGGCGCCAACCGCCGCCTCACCGACGTCCACGGCCACGTCCTCCGCCCGCTGCTGGCGTGACCTTTTCCCTCCTCGTTCCGAGAGTGAGGCTTTCGGAACGCATCCATACGGGGGGCAATCAGCCGGTAGGAAAAAATGTTGGAATTCAGCCGTTTCCCATTCTGGATCGTTTAGGGCTTGTGCATTGCATGGGCCGAAGATTGAAACGCTATATTGAACCTCAAACGGAAATCTGATCTTCGGGAACTTTATTGCGAGGACAAGATAGCCGTCGCCTGAGGGACAATTTTCAGGTGCTCGCCAGCGTGCCCAAGACACAGGCGTCGCTTTCCGCCGCGGGCGACTCGGCCTTGGGCGCGCAATCGCGGCGCAGCGCGATGAGCGAGGCCGTGACCGCGAGCCAGGCGGGAATCAGCCACGGAACCCAGTCGGATGTGGTGTTGATGCGAGCGTAGGCTTTGTCCCAAGGCAGGCCGCCGCAGACGACGGTGTAGAAGCCGAACAGCGCCACGGAGCTGGCCGCGGTGAGGAAGGCAAAGAGCCGTTCCGAGTGCAGGAGCGCAAAGGGCGCGAGCCAGAGCAGGTAGGGAGCGCCAAAGCCCGGCGCGAAGACGAAAAAGACCAGCCAGCAAAGCGAGAGCGTGGTGAAGACCGAAACCGGCTCGCCCGCCCGGCGGCGCCAGGCAATCGCACACACGCCGCCAACCACAATGACTTTCAGCACTTCGCTGACCCACGCGCCGTCCGGGCCCGGTTGCAAACCCTCGAATCCCGGCAGCCCGCTCAGGCGGAGAAAAAGGGTGACGCCCCAGGTGCCCCACATGCTGTTGTAGTCCAACACCCGGTGCATGAAGACACCTGGAATGATACAGAGCGGCCAGGCCCAGCCGATGAGGACGGTGAGGACTCCGACGATGAAAAACCGCCGCGCCTGACCACGGTGCCACCAGAAAAAGAAAAACACCGGGGCCATCAGCAGCGGGATGATTTTCACCTGACACGCCAGGCCCCAGCACAGCCCGCAGAGCCGCGCATCGCCGGAAAAACAAGCCAGCGCCGCCAGCAAAAGTCCGAGCGCCACCAGCGAGTCGAAATTGCCGTGGAAGCCCGAAACCATGAAGGCCACCGGACTGGCCGCGAACAGCCCCAGCGCCCACCACCCAGGCCGCCCGGTCTTTCGGCGGAGCCAAAGGAGGGCGAGCACCGAGGCGAAGTCGGCCAGGATGCCGGGAATCCGCAGGAGCAGGCGAAACGCGCGGTCGTCGCCGTTCGTCGCGTCAAAGAACGCGGCGGTGATCGTGCCGAGGAGCGGCGTGTGGTTGAAGATGGGCACCTTGCGGTAGAGGGCGATCATCCCCTCGTCCGCAATGATCCGCCCAAACTCGCGGAAACACACCACGTCCAGGGTCCCGGAGGTGGTGCTCGCGCAAACGAGCTTGGCCACCAGGGCAAGCAGAGCGACCGCTAGGACAACCCATTCAGGTTTCTTCATCGGAGGGCTATTAGCAGCGATTGTGCCGGAAAGGGCGGGCGGGGTTCATCGTTGGCAAGAACCAACGAAGGCTGCGCGCGGCGGGGCGGGCCGTTTTTGATTCTGTCGTTGCGCGGCGCGTCTGCGTCACTAACATCCCGCTCCTTTTATGTCCGCCAATCTTCCATCCCGTCCGCGCCAGGTCGGCCAGCGCCGGTCGTTCGCCATCGTCGCCGGGCAGTACAATCCCGAGTTTGTCCGCGCCTTGGTCGAGCACGCCCGCGCGGAGCTGCTGGCCATTTCGCCGGCTTACAACGTCACCGTCTATGAGGTGCCGGGTGCTTTCGAGATTCCGCTGATGGTGCAGGAGGTGGCCACGCGGGGCGGTGTGGATGCCATCATCGCGCTCGGCGTCATCATCGAGGGCGAGACGGCGCATGCGGGGCTCATCGGCACGGAGGTGACGCGCGCCTTGCAGCAGCTCGCGCTGGCG
>JANXWQ010000451.1 GCA_025351065.1 Chthoniobacter sp.
GCCGAGAAAGCCGCCGAGCATGATGTAGCGGGCCTGGGGAGTGGATGGAGGGGTCATTCGGATTCGTGGTGCTGCTGCTTTTCGAGGATGCGGTCGATGGTGGTGTCGAGCAAGGAGCGATACACGGCGAGGGCGATGCACTTGGCGTCAGGCGTACCGGTGATTTCGTAGAGCCAGCCGGCGGCGTAGGGCTCGCGGCTGACGAGTTCGATGGCGTCGCGCAGTGCGGGATTGCCGCCGGCGAAATGGCCGTCGGCGACGCAATAGATGTCGCTGATTGCTTTGAAGCCCTCGATGGAGCCGATGATCTCGCCACTCGCCACCGGCGCGTCGTCGCCTTTCTCCCACTGCACCTCCACGATCTCGCCTAGCATGCGCGTGGCGAATTTCGTGAAACCGACGCGCCAGCGACCGGGCTCGGTTTCGCGCAGCCAGAAATGCGAGGGGCTGTAGAGCGCATCCGCGGGCAGGTGGGTGACGAAGTTGGAGCGCTTGTAAAAGGAGGTCGCGGGGTCGGACACGGCGCGACGTTAGCGGCGCGCGTTTGCGGCGCAAGCGCGGGCGCGCTGGTTTGGGTTTGTCGCGGGCGCGGGAGCCGTTATCCTCCGCGGCGATGTCGCAGCCGACCAAGATGAAACAGCGTTCCGCCCGCGAGGCGACGACGGAAATGATATGATCTACTTCGATCATAACGCAACGCATCCCGTCTCATCGACGGCGCGCGCGGCGTGGATGGACGCGACGAAGCGTTTTATCGGGAATCCATCGAGCCCGCACCGGCTTGGTGCCCGGGCAGATGCGGCGCTCACACAAGCGCGGGAGAAGTTGGCTGGCTGGCTAGGTTGTGATCCGCTGGAGGTCGTTTGGACGAGCGGTGCCACGGAGGCGGCGAACGCCGTGCTGCATCACGCGGCGCGCGCCGGTGTCGGTGAAGTTTGGGTCTCGGCGATCGAGCATCCCTGTGTAATCGAACCGGCACGGCGCTATTTTCCGAAAGCCCACCGGATGATCCCTGTGACCTGCGACGGGGTGGTGGATCTCGGCTGGTTCGCCGATGAATTGAAACGAAACACTCCCGGCTTGGTGGCGGTCATGGCGGCGAACAACGAAACGGGCGTGCTGCAGCCTTGGCGGGAGGCGCTGACGCTCTGCCGGGAGCACGGGGTGGCGTTTTTCTGCGACACGGCGCAGTGGATCGGGAAGCTGCCTGCGGCTGGACTCGGCGCGTGCGATTATATGATCGGCACCGCGCATAAAATCGGCGGGCCGCAAGGCGCCGGTTTCCTGAAATGCCCGGCGAAGTTTCACCCGCTGCTCGTCGGCGGGCCACAGGAGGAGGGTCGGCGGGCGGGGACGGAAAACGTAGCCGGGGTGCTTGCGATGGTCGCCGCGCTGGAGGAGCGCGAAGCCGCGCTGGCCAGCGGTGAGGCGGCGCGACGGCTCGCGCTGCGCGTGAACTTTGAACAGCAGCTCGCGCGTGAACTGCCCGGCGTGGAAATCGTCGGGGCGGCAGCGGATCGGCTTTGGAACACGGTTTCCGCAGTCCTGCCGGAGCAGCTCGACTGCCGCCAGCGCTGGGTGGTGAGGCTGGACAAACTCGGCTTTGCGGTCTCGACGGGCTCGGCCTGCGCGAGTGGGAAGGAGGAAACTTCGCATGTGCTCGCGGCGATGGGTCGCGCCGCCGTCGCGTCCCGCGTGCTGCGTTTCAGCAGCGGCTGGGAGACGAGCGCTGCCGACTGGGACGCCTTGCGGCGCGGGCTCGGGCAGGCTATAGCGCGTGCGTGAAAACCCCATGACGGCCGCCGATGCTCCCATGCGGAAGCCGTCCTTCGCCGAAGCCTTCCGGTTCTGGCTGAAGCTAGGATTCATCAGCTTCGGCGGGCCGGCGGGACAGATCGCGATCATGCACCAGGAGCTGGTGGAAAGGCGGCGCTGGATCAGCGAGGGCCGCTTTCTGCACGCGCTGAATTTCTGCATGCTGCTGCCCGGCCCCGAGGCCCAGCAACTCGCGATTTACGCAGGCTGGCTGCTACATGGGACTTGGGGCGGGCTGGTCGCGGGTGGGCTGTTCGTCCTGCCGTCGGCGGTGATTCTATGGGCGCTGAGCTACGCGTACGTGACTTTCGGCGCACTGCCGATCGCGGTGGGAGTGCTCGCGGGTCTGAAGCTGGCGGTGCTCGCGATTGTCGCGGCGGCGGCGGTGCGCATAGGGAAGAAGGTGGTGAAGAACGGGATCATGGCGGGGATGGCAGTGGCGGCTTTTGTGTTGATATACGGAATGAACATTCCATTTCCGATGATTGTGTTTGGTGCCGGGCTTATCGGTTTTTTCGGTTCCCGCTGGTGGCCGCGACAGTTTCTGGTGCTCGAACCGAAAGCGGCCGAAGAATCGAATCCGGCCTCGCTCGATAACACTGAACGATCTGATAGAGAAATGGTTATGTCGTTTGGAAGAGCGCTGAAAATCATCCTGACCGGTGGGCTGTTGTGGTGGTTGCCGGTGCTTGCCGCCGGAGCGTGGCACGGCTGGAAGGGCACGCTTTTTCAGCAGGGGTTGTTTTTCAGCAAGGCGGCGGTCGTGACCTTCGGCGGGGCTTACGCGGTGCTGCCGTACGTGGCGCAGGAGGCGGTGTGGAATTACGGCTGGCTGGCACCGGGCCAGATGTTCGACGGCCTCGGCCTGGCGGAGACGACACCGGGGCCGCTGATCATGGTGCTCCAGTTCGTGGGCTTTGTCGGGGCGTGGCACTATCCGGGCGGGCTCGCACCGCTCACCGCCGCGACCCTAGGCGCTGCGCTGACGACCTGGGTGACGTTTGTGCCGTGCTTTGTGTGGATATTTCTCGGAGCGCCCTACATCGAACGGATGCGGCGCGTCCCGGCCCTGACGGCGGCGCTTTCGACAATTACAGCTGCGGTCGTCGGGGTAATCGCGAGTCTCACCGTGCGCTTCGGCGGGGAGGTGCTGCGGATCGGGCACGCCGGGGTCGATTGGGTGGGATTGGTCCTGGTTGTCGTCGGTTTCGTGGGCCTCGTTCGGTGGAAATGGGGGGTGATTCCTCTGATTCTCGGAGGCGTCGCCGCGGGCATCGCCCGGCCTTTCACCGGCGCGTAAAACGCGCCGGATCAGGGTTCAGCTTGCATTGGGCGCTGAATGAGGACGGAAAGCAGCGCGAGGTCCGCCGGGGTGATTCCGCTGATGCGGCCGGCTTGGCCGAGGGTTTCCGGACGGATGCAGGAGAGCTTTTGCCGCGTCTCGGCGCGGAGGCCGGGGAGCGTGTTGAAATCGAGCGTTGGCGGGATGCGCTTTTCCTCGCTGGCCTGGAGCTTCTCGATTGCCGTGTTCTGACGACTGATGTAGCCCGCGTACTTGATCTCGATCGCCAGTGCTTCCCAGCAATCGGCGGAAAAGCCGTCGCGCAGGGGTGCGGGAAGTTGATCGACCGAGCTTTCGGGGCGGCGTAGCCATTGGGCGAGACGGCTTTCTCCGAAACGTGTGGACTCGGCAAAGGCCCGCAACCGTGCGAGGTCGGCGATTTTCTGTTCCACTTTTTCCTGACGCGCCGCGCTGGCGAGACCGCAGGTATGGGCAAGGGGAGTGAGACGGAGGTCGGCGTTGTCCTGCCGGAGGATGAGGCGATGCTCGGCCCGGCTGGTGAACATGCGATAGGGCTC
>JANXWQ010000455.1 GCA_025351065.1 Chthoniobacter sp.
TCGCCAACAAACCCACCGAGCAACTCATCGAAGCCATTCTCGACCCCAGCCGCGCCGTGGAGATGCGCTACCTAGCCCACACCCTCACTTTGAAAAATGGCGAGCAACACGTCGGCATGATCGCCGAGGAAACCGTGAACAGCATCACGCTCAAACTTGGCGGGGCCACCGAAGTCATCCTCCGAAGCAACATCGCCAAATCCGAAGCCAGCACGAAATCCCTGATGCCAGAAGGCTTGGAGAGCCTGCTCAATCCGCAGCAACTGGCCGATCTTATCGCCTGGCTCCGCGCGAAATAGCCGCGCCTCCCCACGGCGACCCGCTGCCCTCGCTGGATGAATAGGGCGCGGCACTCAAACAACGATGAAACAACTGTCCCGATGCACATGCCCGCTCTGCTGGCCGTCGTGCTCTCCATCCATGCCGCCGCGCCCGCCGTGCCGCAGCTTCGCGCCGCGCTCCAGCACTCCGACCTGTGGCTGCGCGTGCGCGCCGCCACCGCGCTCGCCGTCATCGGAAAACCTGCGCGGCCCGCGTTGCCGGAAATGCTGGAGCGCATCGCGCGCGGCCCCACGAAAGACGACCCGCGCGGCATGGAGCAGCGTTTCATTGCCTCCGCCATTTTCAGCAAAATGCTTACGAACACCAAATCGCTCGAAGGCGTGGACCGCGACCAACTCCGCACCGCCATCGCGCGCGGCTTGCAAAATCAGGACGGACGCGCCCGCGGCGAAATCAGCGAAATCTACCGCCGCCTCAGCTACGAGGAAATCCAGCCGCTCCTGCCCGCCGTGCTCGAAGCCTTCTACAAACCCGCGCCGAGCGGCGAGATGTTTGCCGACGAAGTGCGGCTCAACGGCCTGAAAGTGCTGACGATGCATCACATCGAGGAAGGCATGGCCGCCTGCGCGGATTACCTCCGCACGCAGAACCCGTGGTCGAGCGAGAATCGCACGCCCGACATTCTGAAAATCCTGGATGTCTACGGCGCGCAAGCCCAAGCCGTGCTGCCCACCCTGCGCGAAACCGCCGCGCTCTTCGACCAAGGCGAGCCTGATTTCCCCAAAAAACTCACCGAGCAAAAAGCGAAGGCCGTGCGCGATGCGATGGCGAAAATCGAAGCCGCTCAGGATCGCCCAGAGTTAAAACGCCTGAAGTAGTCTGCGACCTGCGCCACGCATGAACCGGCATCTCTACGTCACCATGCTCCAGCGCCTCGGCATCGAGACGGGAAAATTCGCCACTAGCACTGGCACCATTCGAGGGTTGATAACACTATGATTCGTCCAGCCATTTTGTGCGGGATTTTTTGCGCGTTCGCCTGTGGTGCATCGGCGGATGACGTCAAAGTGCGCGCGGCGTTCATCGAGCAGCACTGCGCGGATTGCCATGACTCGACGGACAAGAAAGGCGGCTTCGACATCACGGCGCTGAAGCCGGATTTTGCGAATGCGGATGCTTTTGCCAGGTGGGTGAAAGTGCTCGACCGCACCGAGAGCGGCGAGATGCCGCCGAAGAAAAAGCAGCGTCCGCCGACTGCGGAGAGCGCGGCTTTTCTCTCGGAACTGGGCGGCTCGCTGGTGGCGGCGGAGAAGGCGAAGCTCAACGGCGAGGGGCGCACGCGCATCCGCAGGCTCACGCGCGGGGAATATGAGAATACGATGCGTGATCTTTTTGAAATGCCGGGGCTGGCGCTCGCGGGGGAGTTGCCGCCGGATGGCTCGGCGCATGGCTTCGATAACAATGCGGAGGCGCTGGATATTTCGCATGTGAATGTGGCGAAGTATGTGGAGGCGGCGGATGCGGTGCTGGACCTCGCCATCGCCACGCAGCCGCAGGCGCCGGAGGTGCGGAAGGTGCGGCTCTCGCTCTCGCAGCACGGGAGCCCTGTTGCGCATGTAATCATGGCAGGGGATGGCGTGCTGCTGCGTGAGATGAAGCCGGACCCGGAGTTCCCGCCGGCGGGCGCGACGGACCATTTGGATGAAGGGGCGCATGAACGGATGGGGACGTTCGAGCGCGGGAGCACGGTGGGGCTTTTCCGGCCTGAGGATGAATCGTTCAGCCCGTATTTTGCGGCGCAGGTGACGATCTATCCGGGGATGTATCGCGCGCGGTGGAGTGTGTGGAGCTTTGGCTGGGACAAAGGCGCGGTGCTGCCTGCGCGCGGCACGGAGGCGGCACGGCTGTCGGTGGTGCAGCTCACGGGCGATGGGCGCGGAGGGCAGCATCCGAGCTATGTGCTGGGCTACGACGATGCACCGTCGCTGAAGCCCACGGAGCATGAGGTGAATGTGTGGATGAACGTTAATGAGATTTTCG